>JBAUUM010000113.1:0-3137 GCA_049582705.1 Actinocatenispora sp. | reverse complement strand
TCACCGCCGCCGTCGCGGCCACCGGGACCCACGCGCTCGGGGTCGACATCTCGCCCGTCGCGGTCCGACTGACCCGGCGGCGCGGCGGCACCGCACTGTGCCGCTCGGTGTTCCAGCGGCTGCCCGCCGAGGGCCGCTGGCGGCACGTACTGCTCGCCGACGGCAACATCGGCATCGGCGGCGACCCGGTCCGCCTGCTCACCCGGTGCCGGTCCCTGCTCGCGCCGGGCGGCAGCGTACTGGTCGAGGTGGAGCCGCCGGGCGGCGGCAGCGGCACGAGCACCGTCCGGCTGCGCCACGGCGAGCGGTACAGCCAGCCGTTCCGCTGGGCCCGGGTGGCCGCTGACGATCTCGCCGCCGACGCGGAACCCGCGGCGCTCCGACCGATCGAATCGTGGACGGAGGACGGCAGATGGTTCGCCGCACTGGGCGTCGGCTGACCGAGGAGGGCCCGGCACGTCGCGTCGTACGGACCTGGCACCGGTCGGTCACCAGGCCGCTGCCGACACCGCCGGACCGGCTGCGGGTCGGTCCGCTGCGGGCCGATGCGTTCCGCGCCGCGCCACGGTCGGAGCGGCTCACCAGCCAGCTGGGCATCGCCCTGGGCATGGCCGTGGTCGTGTGCTTCGGTACCGGCCTGCTCAGTCACGAGATCCAGCACCCGGACTGGTGGTTCTCCTGGCCGAGCCGGCCGGTGGGCCTGTACCGGGTCACCCAGGGAGTACACGTGGCCAGCGGGCTGGTCGCGGTGCCGCTGCTGCTGGTCAAGCTGTGGTCGGTGTACCCGCGGCTGTTCGAATGGCCGCCGGTCCGCGACCTGCCGCACCTGCTGAGCCGGGCGAGCGTCGCCGTACTGGTGCCCACCGCGCTGTTCCAGCTGGTCACCGGCGTGCTCAACACCGCACGGTGGTACTCGCCGATGCCGTTCTTCTTCACCGTCGCGCACCACTGGACCGCGTGGATCCTGTTCGGCGCCCTGTTGGTGCACCTCGGGGTGAAGGCCCCGGTGATCCGGCGCGCCCTGGGTGCACCCGGTCCCGCCCACCCGGCCGGACCGCGCCACGACAACCGGACCGCCGACCGGCCCGGTACGACGGACGATCCCGGGGCGGCCGACCTCAGGACGGCTGAGGGGCAGGACGGCGCGAACAGGCCGAGTACCGATCCGACCCGGCGCGGCCTGTTGACCGCGGTGGCCGCCACGACCGGCACCCTCACCCTGGTCACGGTCGGCCAGACGGTACGTCCGCTCGCCGGCCTGGACGTGTTGGGACCACGCCGACCCGACCTGGGGCCGCAGGGCCTGCCGGTCAACAAGTCGGCGGTCGAGGCGGACGTCACGGCGGCGGCCCTCTCGCCGCACTACCGGCTGCGCATCGAGGGACCCCGGCCGGCGACCCTGGCCCGGGCCGAGCTGGCCGCGCTTCCCCAGCACCGGGTCGCCCTGCCGATCGCGTGCGTCGAGGGCTGGAGCGCTACCGCCCACTGGACCGGCGTACGGGTCCGTGACCTGCTGGACCTCGTCGGGGCGCCGCCCCACAGCCGGGTACGGGTGGAGTCGTTGCAGCCCTCCGGGCTGTACCGGACGTCCGTCCTGCCGGCCGGGCACGCGGCCGACCCGTTGACCCTGCTGGCGCTCCGGATCGGCGACGCCGACCTGGACCTCGACCACGGCTACCCCTGCCGGCTCATCGCGCCCAGCCTGCCGGGCGTCATGCAGACCAAGTGGGTGGCGCGACTCATGGTGCTGCCGTGACGGGCCCGGCACGGGGCGACGGCCCACCACGGCACCCGTCGGACACCCGCCGTCGAGGTTCGGTCGCTCGGGTGCTGCTCGTCGCGGCGGGACTGGCCGCCGGTGGGTACGGCGTCGCCGGGCTGCTGCACGACCCGGCCGGCCCGCGACCGGTCCGGTACGTCCTGTTCGCCGTGGCCGGCCTGCTCGGCCACGACCTCGTACTGGCCCCGCTGGCGCTGCTGGTCGGCGCGCTGGTGGGACGGGTCGTACCCGCCGTGGTGCGTGGTCCGGTGCGGGCCGGGCTGCTCGCGACCGGTGTCGTCGCGCTGGTGGCGTTTCCGTTCGTACTCGGTCGCGGGTACCGCACGACCAACCCGTCCGCGCTGCCCCTGGACTACGGGCACGGCCTGATCGTCACGATCGGCGGCATCTGGCTGGGCGCCGCCGGGGTGACAGTGGCGAGGCTCATAGCCCACCGCCGCGCGCGCTGACACCCGGTCCCCGTGCCGCGGCGACCGGGTGTTGCGATACTGGGGAAACCTGCGGGCCGACCACCGAAAGTCGTACCGCCCGCGGCCGGACGTCGACCTTCGTCGGATGGCAGACCGCTCCAGAGTGGGATGACACCGACCACCGGGCCGAATAGCGTCGGGCACGGCGGCCGGCGACGGCCGGAATCCAGGCAGTCGGAGGTCATGGTGCACAGCGTGGAAACGTGGCTCGGCACGATCCCGCCGCTCGCGGTGTACGCGCTGCTGCTGCTGATCATCGGCATCGAGAGCATGGGCATCCCGCTGCCCGGGGAGATCGCGCTGGTCAGCGCCTCCCTGCTGGCCACGGGCGGGCACATCTCGGTCTGGGGCGTGGCGATCGCCGCGAGCCTCGGCGCCATCATCGGCGACTCGTGCGGATACCTGATCGGCCGACGCGGCGGCACCGCGCTGTTCCACCGGCTGGGCCGACGATTCCCCCGCCACCTGGGGCCCGACCAGATCGCCCGGGCCGAACGGACGTTCCACCGCTGGGGCTTCTGGGCGGTGTTCTTCGGCCGCTTCGTCGCCCTGCTGCGCATCCTCGCCGGACCGATCGCCGGGTCGCTGCGCATGCCGTACTGGAAGTTCCTGCCCGCCAACGCAGGCGGCGGCGTCCTCTGGGCGACGGGCACCACGCTGGTCATCTACTGGGTCGGCCGGGCCGCGGAACACTGGCTGAGCGACTTCTCCTGGATCCTGCTGGCCCTGGTGGCGGCGTCCGGCATCGTCACCGCCGTGATCGTGCGGCGACGAAGCCGTCGGATCACCGCGTCGGACATCGCGGCCATCGAGGCCGAGAAGGACACCAAGCTCAGCACCACGTCCCACCGCTGACCCGACACCCGCCACGCCGCCCGGCCGCCGGC
>JBAUUM010000112.1:0-3793 GCA_049582705.1 Actinocatenispora sp. | reverse complement strand
CCCGTCGGCCGCGCAGCGCGCACCGGGCACCGGCCGCGCCGGGCGCTGGCTCAGCGGGACGGCCGGGGATCGGTGCTGAGCACCGCCATCGTGATCGCGTCGACCCATTCGCCCGCCCAGTACAGGGAGTCGCGCAGGGTGCCCTCGACGACGAAGCCGACCTTCTCGTACACGTGCCGGGCGCGGGGGTTGAACGGGTACACCTCCAGCGCGACCCGGTGCAGACCGACCGTGTCGAACGCGTGGTCCAGCAGCAGGGTCAGGGCCTCGCTGCCCAGCCCGCGGTTCACGCTGGCCGGCCCGAGCATGATGCGCAGGCTGCACGAACGGTTCGCCGCGTCCAGGTGGTTGAGGACGATCTCGCCCGCGTACTGCCCGGTCTCGATGTCCACGACGGCCAGGTCCAGTCGGTCGTCGTGCTGGTGGCGCGTCGTGTACCACTCGTGCAGGGCGCGTCGCTGCTCAGTGGGGTCCGCGTCCTCCGGGCTGGCGTGGCTGCCGGTCAGTCGGCGTACCTCCGGGTCGTTGACCGCCTCGGCGAGACCGTCGACGTCCTGGGCGCCGACCGGTCGCAGCAGGGCACGCTTGCCGGTCAGCGTGGGTTTCTCGGCGAGGCTGATGGTCATCGCCCGATCATGGCCGATCGGCCGCGTCCCGGCCAGGAATTTGCCGTCACCCGGCGATGGGGGCGCGGACCCCGTCGGTCAGCCGGACCAGGTCCGCGGCGGCCAGTTCCAGTTCGAGACCGCGCCGCCCGGCCGAACAGTAGATCGTGTCGAACGTGTCCACGGACGCGTCGACGACGGTGGGCAGCCGTCTGCGCTGCCCGAGCGGGCTGATGCCGCCCCGCACGTAGCCGGTGGCGCGTTCCGCGGCGGCCGGGTCCGCCATCGCGGCCTTCTTACCGCCGACCGCGGCGGCCAGCGCCTTCAGATCCAGCGACGCCGTGACCGGTACGACGGCCACCGTCAGCGCGCCGTCCACCTCGGCGACCAGGGTCTTGAACACCCGCTCCGGCGCGACACCCAGCGCCTCGGCGGCCTCCGCACCGTACGACTCGCTGCGCGGGTCGTGCCGGTACTCGTGCACCCGGTGGGTCACCTTCTGCCGCGCGGCCAGTGCGGTCGCCGGGGTCCCTCGCCCTGCCATGCCCCGACCCTAGGCCGTACCGTCACCGGCCGTCCGCGCGCTGCCCAGGTGCGTGCCGGCACCGGGCGGCGAACCGCCGGAGGGACTTCGGGCAATGACCGGTGTGTACCACCCGACTGTCACTCTCCCGAGGAGTCCCGACGAGATGACCCGACACAGTCCCCCTCGACGGTTGTTGCGGCTGACGGCACTGGGCTGCGCCGCAGCGGTCGTCGGATCGCTGGCGGCCACCACGACGGCACCCGCCTCGGCCGGGCCACCGGCCGCACGAGCGGCGTCCACGTCGCATCGTCCGTCCCGCGTCACGTTGCCCACCGGCGAACGTCTCGCGTTGCGCTGGTACGGCGCCACGCCCCGGGTCAGCCAGCTTCCCGGCGACCATCAGCCGATCTCGATCGTGCGGGCCGGCACCCACGTGTACGCGTTCCCGGTGGAGGCCGTGCCGTACCTCGACGCCGCACTCGACCGCAGCCTGTTCGACGTGACCGCGCTGGCCGCCGAGCAGGGACCGGACGGGGCCGGACGGATCCCGGTCGCACTGACCTTCGCCGGCACCGGCACCGCCGCGAAGGCCGGCGTTCTCGGCGTACGGATCACCTCGACCTCGGCCACGCACGCGACCGGCTATCTGGACGGCAGGTCGGCGGCGACGTTCGGCGCCGCCCTGCGCTCGCGCGTGCGACACGACCCGGCCGGTGCCCGCAGGGCGGGTACCCCGGTGGCCGGACTGACCCGCCTCGCGCTGGACGCGCCACGACCCCGCGCCGTGCGTCCGCACTTTCCCATGGTGACCCTGACCGTGAATCTCACCCCGCCGGCGGGAAAGACCGTACTGGGTGCGGACGTCTGGATCAGCAACAGCGACGACAGCCGCCGGTACCAGGAACTTGTCAGTGTCGGTGAGGAGAACTACGCGAAGGTGAGCCTGCCGAAGGGTAACTACTTCCTCGTCGGCACCGTCATCGTCGCTGCGGACGACGGGTCGTTCGGCGCGTTCTACGTCCCGATCACGGTGGACTACGCGGTCACCGCCGACGACCAGGAGGTCACCCTCGACGCCAACAAGGCGACCGCGTCGGCCTCGTTCAGCACGCCCCACCCGGCCGAGCTGACGGACGTGTACGCGGACGTCGTCGCCGGCGACACGCTGGATTCCAGGAACGGGAGGCTCTTCGGCTATCTGGCGGAGAATCAGCTCCTGGTGCAGCCCACGCCGAAGCCCAGGTACGGTGTGCTCGCGTTCGGCACCTGGGAGCGCCGGTCGGCGGCCCCGACCGGCGAAACGCCCTTCGACTACCACCTCGCCGAGGACTGGCCCAGCGGGATCCCGGCCGACCTGCACCGGACCCTCACGACGGAGGACCTGACCCGCGTCGAGGACCATTTCGTCGCCCCGAAGGGGATCGACACCGTGTGGCTCGGACGCGGCCCGGTGTTCCCCGGCGACCGGGGTGGCGCGCTGGGCAACGACACACTCACGGACCCGACCCGGCATGTGGACTACCTGTACGGACCGCCCGGCGTGGCGTGGGAGACCTCGGCTGGCCGGTCCGTCACGTTGGATGACGACGGCTTCGGAACCGAGCACCAGTGGACCGGCCCGGTGACGTTCCCAGCGGGCCGGACCTCCCGGGTCGACTGGTTCCGGGAGTCGCTCGCGCCAGGCTTCCAGAGCAAGGAGACCTTCCCCGAGCCGTACTGTGTCGCGTGCCGGACCGCGGGCCGGATGGACCTCTCGATCGACTCCGAGATGGACGGCGACCCCACCCACTGGGGCTCGATCGGCGGCAGCGTCACCGGCTTCTCCCGCTTCCAGGTCTTCCAGGACGACACCCGCATCGTGGACGAGCCGGACACCGAGGGGGTGTCCTTCCCCGTGCCGGCGGAGGAGCACACCTACCGGATCGAGGACACGGTCGACCGGTCGAAGCTCGGGTTCACGACCGCGTCCAGGACCAGCTCGGTCTACACCGTGCGCTCGTCCGCGACGTCCGGCGAACCGGTGCCGGACGGTTGGCGCTGCGACGCCTCCACGGGCACCGAAGGGTGCACCGTGTTGCCGCTGCTGACCATGACCGTCCCGCTGCCCACCGCGCAGGACGGCACCATGCCCGTGGGCACGTCACAGTTCGTGGTCAGCGTCGGTCATGTGCCCGCCGCGGCCCGGTCGGCGATCTCGACGCTGACGTTCGACACCAGCGTGGACGGCGGCGCCTACCGTCCCGCGACCGTGACGGATCTCGGCGACGGGCGGTACCAGGTCACCCTCCGCACGTCCGCCGAGGACGCCGGTCGTCCGGTGTCGATCCGGGTGCACGCGGAGGACGCCGCCGGCTCGACGCTCACCCAGACCGTCACCGACGCCTACACCATCGCCGGGAGCTGACCATGACCATACGGAGAGCCGACCGCGGGACCTGACCCGTACGGTCGGCCGGACCTGCCCGCTCAGGCCGGACCTGCCCGCCCGGGCCGGGCCGCCTGCACACGCCGGGCCGCCTGCTCACGCTGGACTGCCTGCTCACGCCGGGCCGGCGGCCGGCGTGGGCGGGGCCGGGTCGTCGTGCGGTCGGCAGAGGATCGCGGTCGCGGTGCCGGCGACCCGGGTCAGAACGACGGTGGCCTCGGCGTCGCCGGACAGCCG
>JBAUUM010000111.1:0-9723 GCA_049582705.1 Actinocatenispora sp. | reverse complement strand
CGCAGTATCTGCCGCGGGCCGGTGCGGTCGTCACGCGGCCCGGCAACGGTGGCGTCCGTCGGGCCGGTGCGGGCGTCGCGCAGTCCGGCGGGAGATGCCGGCGCCGGCGGGTGCCCGGCCGGGCTGGTTGCACAGCACGGAGGCAACCGGCATGATCCGCTCGTACCAACAGTCCGGCGTCCGTCGAGCGGTGGCCGGCACGGAACTGTGGAGAGGTTGTCATGCCACTTGATCCGTCGTTCGTCGGCCGCAGCTACCCGCCGACCCCGCCGTACGAGGTGGGGCGCGAGAAGATCCGCGAGTTCGCGGACGCGCTCGGCGACACCAACCCGATCTACCGCGACGTCGACGCGGCCCGGGCCGGAGGGCATCCGGACGTGATCGCGCCGCCGACCTTCCCGATGGTGCTGACCTGGCCGGCCAGCCAGCACATCGTCGACGATCCGGAACTCGGCCTGGACTTCGACCGGGTGGTGCACGGCAACCAGCGGTTCCAGCACCACCGGCCGATGCGGGCGGGTGACCGCCTCTCCTGCACCGTGACCGTGGAGACGATCAAGTCGGTGGCGGGCAACGACCTGATCACCACCCGTACCGAGGTCCTGGCCGAGAACGGCGACCCGGTGACCACGGCCTGGTCGACGCTGGTCGTGCGCGGGCCCGAGGAAGAGTCCGCCGACGGAGGCACCGCATGATCTCGTACGACGACGTGACGACCGGCTCCGAGCTGCCGGCACGGGTCTACCGGGTGACCAGGGCCGACCTGGTGCGCTACGCCGGCGCGTCCGGCGACTTCAACCCGATCCACTGGAACGAGCGGGTCGCGACCTCGGTGGGCCTGCCGAACGTCATCGCGCACGGCATGTACACGATGGGCCTGGCCGGTCGGGCGGTCACCGACTGGGTCGGCGACCCGGGTGCGGTACTCGACTTCGGTGTCCGGTTCACCCGCCCGGTGGTCGTCCCGGACAGCGACGAGGGGGCGGCCGTCGAGGTGACCGGGGTGGTCAAGCGCACGCTGCCGGAGCGTCAGGTGATGGTCGAGCTGACCGTCTCGGCCGCCGGGGTCAAGGTCCTCGGGCAGGCCAGGGCCACCGTCCAGCTCGACTGAGCGGAGCGCGCCGTACGCCCGGGCGGCCGGCACGGCCCGATCCGGTACCCGCGGACAGCGGCCGGAGTGTGCCTGAGAGGATGGCAGGTGCGGACCGGTTGGGAGAATGGGACAACAACCCGTACACTGGTCCGCCGGGGGTGCTGACCGCTGCCCGGTGATGCTGCCTGGCTGGTCTTCGCCCCCGGATGTGATCCCGTGACCGGCTTACCGCCGGGCGTCGGAATCACAGAGGGGCGTGGCGCAATTGGCAGCGCAGCGGTCTCCAAAACCGCAGGTTGCAGGTTCGAGTCCTGTCGCCCCTGCGCCGAGGACATCCCGGCGATCCGGCCCCTGAGGGGCAGGATCGCCGCGGTCGTGTTCGGTGGAACGGCGTGTCAGCTCGGTCGCGACGACCTCTGACAGGGTTGCGTGGACGTGTGGATGGGCCGGGAGTTAGCGCGCCAGACTTGTGACCGGGACCTGTTGCCAGAGGATCTTGAGAGGGCTGAAGTGGCCGAGAGGAAGCGACGCGGGGACAGCGCTGACGGCGATGCCGCCGGCGAGAACCTCGACAGCCTCGAGAGCCTCGACGACGCCGCCGTCGATGACGGCGCGGCCGAGGATGCCCTCACCGACTCCGGGAGTTCTCCGAGCGGTGCCGGCAAGGCCGGCGCGGGGGAGCGTAAGCCTGCCCGCCGGCGCGGTGCGACCGCCGTGCGCTCCGACAAGGGCGACGACGACGCCGCGGACGCCGACGAGGACGACAGCCCTCGGCAGAAGTCCGCGCGCGCGGCCAAGGGCAAGGCGAAGAGCGCGGCCGAGGCCGGCGTAGCCAAGAAGAACGACAAGAAGGGCAAGTCGGGCAAGGTCGAGACCCGTTCCCGTGGGCTCGGCCGACTCACCCGCTTCGTCCGTGAGGTCGTCGCCGAGCTGCGCAAGGTCATCTGGCCGACCCGCAAGGAACTGATCACGTACGCGGTCGTGGTGATCTTCTTCGTGGCGGTCATCCTCGCGATCGTGGGCGGCCTCGACTACGGCTTCGCCAAGGGTGCGCTGTGGGTCTTCGGCACTGGTAGCAACAACTAGACGTAGCCCGTGCGGTTCTTTCGAGCAGCGTCCGCCGGGTTGTCCGGCGGTCGTCGCCGGGCCTGTGATCCACATGGAAGTGAGCAAGCGTGTCTGAGTTCGACGAGACCGGCCGGCCTACCGACGAGAGCGAAGCCTCGCCGGCGGCTGAGGCCCCGGCCACGACCGGTGCGGCGGATGCCGCCCCGGAGTCGCAGCCGGCGACGGATTCGGACGCCCTGACCACTGACGCGGACGACGCCGGTGAGGCCGAATCCGCCGATGGCGACGAGTCGTCGGACGTACTGACCGACGAGGAGCTCGAGGCCGGTGAGCCGGAGGTCGATCCCGTCCAGGAGCTGCGCGAGGCGCTGAAGCGTGCCCCCGGCTACTGGTACGTGGTGCACTCCTACGCCGGCTACGAGAACAAGGTCAAGACCAACCTGGAGAGTCGGATCCAGAGCCTGGACATGGAGGACTACATCTTCCAGGTCGAGGTGCCGACCCGCGAAGAGGTCGAGGTCAAGAACGGCAAGCGCCAGCAGGTGCAGAGCAAGGTCTTCCCCGGCTACATCCTGGTCCGGATGGACCTGATCCCCGAGTCGTACTCGTGTGTCCGCAACACGCCCGGCGTGACCGGGTTCGTGGGCGCCACCGACCGGGCCGACCAGCCGTCACCGCTGACCCTCGACGAGGTCATCAAGTGGCTGGCCCCGGCAGCCAAGGAGGAGAAGGCCGGCGGCGGCGGTGCCGCGGGCAAGCCGGAGATCAAGGTCGACTTCGAGGTCGGCGACTCGGTCACCGTCACCGACGGCGCGTTCGCATCGCTGCCGGCCAGCATCTCGGAGATCAACGCCGACCAGCAGAAGCTGAAGGTGCTGGTGTCGATCTTCGGCCGGGAGACCCCGGTGGAGCTCAACTTCAACCAGGTCTCCAAGATTTGACCGGAGTTCGCTCCGCGTAGGCGTCCGGCACCCGGGTCATGCCCGGGCGTCGGTGCGAAAGGGAAAGCCACCGCCGAGGTACGCAGTTCGGCCGAGGCGGCGACAAGCCCCGCCGAGGCAGGCACTTCCGCCGAGGCGGCGACATTCCGCCGAGGCAGACGGTTCGCCGAGGCGGAGACAGGTACCGCCGAGGCTCGTGTTCGGCTGAGGCGGCAAGCGACAGAAAGCCCAGGGTCATGCCTCCGAAGAAGAAGAAGCTCGTCACCACGTTCAAGCTTGAGCTGCCCGGCGGCCAGGCCACGCCGGCTCCGCCGGTGGGTCCGGCGCTCGGTCAGCACGGCGTGAACATCATGGAGTTCTGCAAGGCGTACAACGCGCAGACCGAGTCGCAGCGGGGCGAGATCGTGCCCGCCGAGATCAGCGTGTTCGAGGACCGTTCGTTCTCGTTCATCCTGAAGACGCCGCCGGCGGCGAAGCTGCTGCTCAAGGCGGCCGGCATCGCCAAGGGTTCCGGTGAGCCGCACAAGACCAAGGTCGGCACCGTCCGCCCGGACCAGGTGCGGGAGATCGCCGAGAAGAAGATGGCGGACCTGAACGCCAACGATCTGGACCAGGCTGCCAAGATCATCGCCGGTACCGCCCGTTCCATGGGGATCACGGTCACCGACTGACCCCGTACGGGTGCCGGCACAAGCACGACCAGCCTCCGGGCTGTGAACGGGACAACCGGCCCCTCGGGGTCGTGAACCAAGGGCCCGGCAGGGCCACGTGGGAGGGGCAGGCGCTCGCCCCGACACCACGGACCACAGGAAAGGTTGTGGAGAACACATGGCGCAGCACGGAAAGCAGTACCGCTCGGTGAGCGAGTCGGTCGACAAGGACAAGCTGCACAGCCCGCTGGAGGCTGTCACGCTCGCCAAGGAGACCTCGAAGACGAAGTTCGACGCCACCGTCGAGGTGGCCATGCGGCTGGGCGTCGACCCCCGCAAGGCCGACCAGATGGTGCGCGGCACCGTCAACCTGCCGCACGGCACGGGCAAGACCGCCCGCGTGATCGTGTTCGCGACGGGTGACAAGGCTTCCGACGCCATCGCGGCCGGTGCCGACGAGGTCGGCTCGGAGGAGCTGATCGCCCGCATCCAGGGCGGCTGGCTCGAGTTCGACGCCGCGATCGCCACCCCGGACCAGATGGCCAAGGTCGGCCGGATCGCGCGGATCCTGGGCCCGCGCGGCCTGATGCCGAACCCGAAGACCGGCACCGTCACGATGGACGTGACCAAGGCGGTCAACGAGATCAAGGGCGGCAAGATCGCGTTCCGGGTGGACAAGCACTCGAACCTGCACCTGATCATCGGCAAGACCAGCTTCCCCGCGGACCGGCTGGTGGAGAACTACGCGGCCGTGCTCGACGAGGTCCTGCGGGCCAAGCCGTCGTCGGCCAAGGGCAAGTTCCTGAAGAAGGTCACGGTCTCCACCACGATGGGGCCGGGCATCCAGGTCGACCCGAACCGCACCCGCAACCTGACCGAGGACGACAGCAGCGCGGCCTGACTCCGCGAGCACGTCGGTACGTCCCGGCGGCCGGTGGTGGACCCTGTCCACCGCCGGTCGCCGTCGTCTGTGCGGGCCGTCCGTCGCCCGGCTGTGGCATGGCGGACTCCGGTTGGGAGGTGCGCGGTCGCGTCGAGTACGCTGAACGTGCTTCACCCAAAGACCGCTGGTCACCGTGCCGGTCATCCGGCCCGGTCGAAGGTTCCGCCGAGTCGGAGCGGCCCGCGCAGGGATGACGGACGTGATGCGCCGCCGATCGCCAGTTTTCCGGCGATCCGGGTGTGACGTGTGGATCCCGGTGAGGTCCTTGTGACCGAGCTGGTGACCGCGATCAACACCCCGGTTGGTTCCCGCCCCGTGCGCCCTGCGCCGGGGCGTTTCTCATGCCTCGAACGTGGGCCCGACGAGTGACCGGCCCGAGCATGCAGGAGAGGAGGGACATGGCGGACACGAAAGGCCGGACCAAGCCGGTACGCGACGACAAGGCCGCGGCGGTCGCTGAGATCGTCGAGCGGTTCCGGAACGCGTCGGCGACCGTGCTCACGGAGTACCGTGGCCTGAGCGTTTCGCAGATCACGGATCTGCGTAAGGCGCTCGGCCCCGATACCCACTACCGGGTTGCGAAGAACACCCTGGTGAAGATCGCGGCGGCCGAGGCAGGCGTCGAAGGCGTTGCCGACCTGTTCACCGGCCCCACCGCTGTCACGTTCGTCAACGGCGACGTGGTCGACGCAGCCAAGGGGCTGCGCAACTTCGCCAAGGACAACCCGGCACTGGTCATCAAGGGTGGTGTCTTCGAGGGCAAGAAGCTCTCCGCGGAGGACGTCACCAAGCTGGCCGACCTGGAGTCCCGCGAGGTGCTCCTCGCCAAGTTGGCAGGTGCCATGAAGGGCAACCTGTCCAAGGCCGCCAGCCTGTTCCAGGCGCCGCTGTCGAAGACGGCGCGTCTTGCCCAGGCGCTGGCCGACAAGCAGGCCAAGGCCGGCGACGCCGCCTGAGTCCCCTGACGGCCGGCGTATCGGCCGTCACCCCGTTGCCCAGAAAGGAAACCCGCCACCATGGCGAAGCTCAGCACCGACGAGCTGCTCGACGCGTTCAAGGAAATGACGCTCATCGAGCTGTCCGACTTCGTGAAGCAGTTCGAGGAGACCTTCGAGGTCACCGCCGCTGCCCCCGTCGCGATCGCCGCGGCCGGTGGCGCTGCCGCTCCGGCTGAGGCCGAGGCGGAGCAGGACGAGTTCGACGTCGTCCTCGAATCGGCCGGCGAGAAGAAGATCCAGGTCATCAAGGAGGTGCGCGCGCTCACCAGCCTGGGCCTGAAGGAGGCCAAGGACCTGGTCGAGGCGGCCCCGAAGCCGATCCTGGAGAAGGTCACCAAGGAAGCTGCGGAGAAGGCCAAGGCGCAGCTCGAGGGTTCCGGCGCGAGCGTCTCGCTCAAGTAGCCGACCCACCGCGACATCCTGCGGGGCGGTCACCCACACCGGGTGGCCGCCCCGTTGGCGTCCCGGGTCGGCGCGTGCTTCGGGTTCCCGGCGCGTACCGGGCTCGCCGGGCACGGGAACGGCAGCCGTCGGCGCCGCCCGGCCCGCTACCGAGCGCCGCCCGGCCACGGACCGGGACGTGACGGGCTGTACCCGACCGTGGCCCGGCCGGCCCCCCGGCGTACGGGCCCGCGACTGACGGCCGGTCCGTGGGTTCCGTTGCCGCCGTGCGGTATCCCGTCCGCGCCGGAGTCGTACCGGGTTCCGGACCGACCCTGTCCGTGGTGACCTGCGGTGATGCCCGCTCCGCCGGGTTTCGGCCCCGGTGGGCGCCCCGTCGGTACGCCGAGCGGGTTGCCGCGGCGCGTGGTGTTGAGGACAATGCCGTACAAGCACAAATGTGCGAGTTGCGGACAGGTAAGCGGCGCACACGGAAGGTGACGGAAAGTCGCGACTCAGTGTGTTCGCCAGAGAATCGTGGCGTACGTCTCGACTTCTACGTTACCCGCAAGTTAACTTGTCTCCACTGCTACCGGTGTCCCCGGAACTCTTCTGATTCCCGGTGACCGCACAGGGAGACCACCGCGCCTGGAGGTCCGGCACCGCCAGTGCGGACGGCAGCGTCTGGAGGGAACTTCGTGGGTGTCGAGGTGCGGATCGAAGGGCTGACCAAGTCCTTCGGACGCCAGAACATCTGGGCGGACGTGAGTTTCACGCTGCCCGCCGGCGAGATCTCGGTACTGCTCGGACCCTCCGGTACGGGCAAGTCGGTGTTTCTCAAGTCGCTGGTCGGCCTGCTGCGCCCGGAACGCGGCCGGATCCTGATCCAGGACCGGGACCTGACCCGGCTCAGCGAGCGCGACCTGTACGAGGTGCGGAAGCTGTTCGGTGTGCTGTTCCAGGACGGCGCCCTGTTCGGTTCGATGACGCTGTACGACAACGTCGCGTTCCCGTTGCGGGAGCACACCCGCAAGTCCGAGTCGGAGATCCGCCGGATCGTGATGGAGAAGCTCGACCTGGTGGGCATGAGCGGGGACGAGGGCAAGCTGCCCGGCGAGATCTCCGGTGGGATGCGCAAGCGCGCCGGCCTGGCCCGCGCCCTGGTGCTCGGCCCGGAGATCATCCTGTTCGACGAGCCCGACTCGGGCCTCGACCCGGTCCGCACCGCCCACATCAACCAGCTGATCGTCGACCTCAACCAGCAGACGGACGCGACGTTCCTGATCGTCACGCACGACATCAACACGGCGCGCACCGTGCCGGACAACATCGGCATGCTCTACCGCCGGCACCTGGCCATGTTCGGCCCCCGCGAGATGCTGCTGTCCAGCCAGGAGCCGGTGGTCCGACAGTTCCTCAACGCGCGGCGTGAGGGACCGATCGGGATGGCCGAGGAGAAGGACGCCGCCGATCTGGAGGCGGAGGCCGCGGACGGTCACGAGTTGCCGCCGCTGCCGCCGATCCCGCACCAGCTTCCGCCGAGCGACGGGCACATCCGGCGCAGCCAGCGGGCTCCCGGCGAGTGGTGCCGTCGCAACGGGATCCAGCCACCGGCCGGTTCGTTCGAGGAGACCGACGGTGCGCCGGACTGGTCACGGGACAGCGCCCGGCGGCGCGCCGCGGACCCGCTGGCCGACACCGTCGTCCTGGAGCGTACGGAGAGGGGCGACTGGCCGTGACCGTGGTACTGGCGGTGCCGTCGACGGAGGGCAGGCGCGGGACATGAGCAATCCGGTCGCCGGGGCGATCCGGCAGTCCGGCTCGTTCTTCTCGTTCTGCCTGGACGGGGTGCGGGCGTTGCCGCGCCGTCCGTTCCAGCTGCGGGAGATGATCCAGCAGGCGTGGTTCGTGGCGAGCGTGTCGATCCTGCCCACCGCGTTGGTGGCGATCCCGTTCGGCGCGGTCATCGCGTTGCAGCTCGGCACGCTCACCCGGCAGCTGGGTGCGCAGTCGTTCACCGGCGCGGCGAGCGTGCTGGCGGTGGTGCGTGAGGCCGGGCCGATCGTGACGGCGCTCCTGATCGCCGGGGCGGGCGGTTCGGCGATCTGCGCGGACCTGGGAGCGCGGAAGATCCGTGAGGAACTCGATGCCATGGAGGTCCTGGGCATCGATCCGATCCAGCGTCTCGTGGTACCCCGGGCGATCGCCTGCATGATCGTGGCCGCCCTGCTCAACGGTCTGGTCAGCGTCGTCGGCGTGGCCGGCGGGTACTTCTTCAACGTCGTGCTGCAGGGCGGCACGCCGGGTGCGTACCTGGCCAGTTTCCAGGCGCTGGGCCAGATCCAGGACCTGGTGGCGGGCGAGCTGAAGGCTCTGGTGTTCGGCCTGCTGGCCGCCCTGGTCGCCTGCTACAAGGGCATGACCGCCAAGGGTGGTCCGAAGGGCGTCGGGGACGCGGTCAACCAGAGCGTGGTGATCAGCTTCCTGCTGCTGTTCGCGACGAACTTCGTGTTGACCTCGATCTACTTCCAGATCGTTCCGCAGAAGGGCACGTGATGGCGAGCCTCATGGGCGGTCGCGCCGGTGCGGCCCTGAGTGGGCTGGGTCGCAAGCCGGTCCAGCTCCTGGACGACCTCGGCGGGCAGTTGTCGTTCTACCTGCGGGCGTTCGTCTGGGTGCCGCGGACGATCCGGCGCTACAAGCGGGAGATCTTCCGGCTGTTGGCCGAGGTGAGCTTCGGCGCCGGTGCCCTCGCGATGATCGGCGGCACGGTCGGCGTGATCGTGGCGATGACGTTCTTCACCGGCACCGAGGTCGGTCTGCAGGGTTACGAGGCCCTGAACCAGATCGGGTCGAGCGCCTTCACCGGATTCATCTCCGCGTACTTCAACACCCGGGAGATCGCGCCCCTGGTCGCCGGGATCGCGTTGTCGGCGACGGTCGGCTGCGGCTTCACCGCCCAGCTGGGCGCGATGCGGATCAACGAGGAGGTCGACGCCCTCGAGGTGATGGGCCTGCCGTCGCTGCCGTTCCTGGTGACCACCCGGATGATCGCCGGCCTGCTCGCGGTGGTCCCGCTGTACGTGATCGGTCTGCTGGCCAGCTACCTGGCCACCCGTACGATGGCGACCGCCTATTTTGGACAGTCCGCCGGGACGTACGACTACTACTTCCATCTGTTCCTACCGCCCGAGGACGTGCTGTGGTCGTTCGGCAAGGTCCTCGTGTTCAGCGTGATCGTGGTGCTGATCCACTGCTACCACGGCTACACGGCGTCCGGCGGGCCGGCGGGCGTCGGTCTGGCGGTGGGTCGCGCGGTGCGTACCTCACTGGTCGCGATCAACGTCGTGGACTTCTTCCTCAGCCTGGCGATCTGGGGGGCCACCACCACCGTCCGGATCTCCGGGTGATGCAGGTGCGTACCGACGTGAGGGTGCAGTCCGCGCGCAGTGTCGCGGTGTTCGCGGAAGGACGGGAGAAGGCGTGAGCAGGGGTATGTCGGCGGCGAAGCGTCCGCTGGCCGGCCTGGGCTTCGTGGTCCTGGTGCTGGCGTTGGTCGGGGTGTCGGTTGCGGTGTATTTGAAGGTGTTCACGCCGACGGTGTGGGTGACGGTGCGGGCGGATCGTGCGGGGTTGCAGTTGGATCGTG
>JBAUUM010000110.1:0-4459 GCA_049582705.1 Actinocatenispora sp. | reverse complement strand
GCCGGCGGCCTCGGCGATCCCCCGGATCGTGGCCCGTTCGAAGCCCAGCTCGCCGAACTGCCGCATCGCGGCGTCCCTGATCCGGGCTCGGGCGGTGAGGTCCTCGGGGTCCGGTCCGGTGGTCACGGAGGCTCCTATCCACACGTGTAGTTGACTACTCGTACGAATAGCATGCTACACGCATGTGTAGTCGCCATGCCAGGAGGTCGCGTGGTGGGCGGTACCAGCGGGTACCGGGTGCGGTGATCGTGGGCGCAGGCGCAGGCGCAGGCGCAGGCGCAGGCGCAGGCGCAGGCGCAGGCGCAGGCGCGAGAGCCGCGTGGGGTACGTGCCGCGTGGGGTGTGGATGCCGCGTGGGGTGTGGATGCCGCGTGGGGTGTGAAAGCCGCGTCGGGCGTGAGAGCCGCGTGCGGTGATCTTGGGCGCAGGCGCGTGGCGTCGCGCGGGTGCGCATCCCGTTTCTGTGCAGCGACACGCCGACTCGGTCGGCGTGTCACTGCACAGTTCGCGGGGTGCCCTCGTTGTGTGCAGCGACGCGCCGTGTCAATCGGCGTGTCGCTGCACAGAAGGTGTGGCGGGGTTTGGTGCACGTCGCAGGAGCATGCCGCGGCTGGTGTGGCGGGTCAGCGGGCGCCATCAAGGTCGGCGCCGCAGCGTGCGCGGGTCGGGTCGGCGCGCGCCGTGGGGGAGGGAGGGGTGTCAGTCCTCGTCGGGGTCGTCGAGGCGGGCCAGCCAGGTCGCGAGCCGCTCGATCGGCACCTCGAACTCGGGGTTGAGGTCCACGAAGTCGCGCAGCCGCTCCGCCACCCAGTCGAGGGACACGGACTCCTCGCCACGCCGCTCGGCCAGCTCCTCGATGCCCCGGTCGGTGAAGTACATGGTCTTCCTTCGATCGCAGAACGACGCCCGCCCCCACGGTACGTGGACGGCGGGCGTCGGGATGCCACGGGGAGACCCGGTACGGAGGAAGCCGTACCGGGCCGGACCCTACTGCTGCGACGGGGGCAGCGCCGCCTCGAGCAGCGCGGCCTGCTCCCAGCCGTGCACCTTGTTGGATCCCGCGGCGGGTGCCGCGGAGGCCGGACGGGAGATCCGGCGAAGCCGGATGCCGTCCAGGTGCTCCAGCAGGTTGAGCGCGATGTGCGACCAGGCGCCCTGGTTCGCCGGCTCCTCCTGGACCCAGACGAAGTCGTCGGCGTTGGGGAACCGGCCGATCGCCGCGCGGGTCTCCTCGATGGGCAGCGGGTAGAGCTGTTCGAGCCGCACCAGCGCCACGTCGGTGATGCCCCGCTCCTCGCGGGCCGCGAGCAGGTCGTAGTAGACCTTGCCGGTGCACAGCAGCACCCGCTTCACCGACGACGGGTCCTTGATCGTGGAGTCGGCCAGTACCGGCTGGAACGTGCCGTTGGTGAAGTCGTCCACATCGGACACCGCGCGCTTGTGCCGCAGCAGCACCTTGGGGGTGAACACGACCAGCGGCTTGCGCTTCGGGGACAGGCCCTGGCGGCGCAGCAGGTGGAAGTAGTTCGCCGGGGTGGTCGGGATCGCCACCCGCAGGTTGTCCTCGGCGCACAGCTGCAGGTAGCGCTCGACGCGACCCGAGGTGTGGTCCGGGCCCTGACCCTCGTGACCGTGCGGGAGCAGCAGCGTCACCGACGACTCCTGACCCCACTTGGCCTCACCGGACGAGATGAACTCGTCGACCACGAGTTGGGCGCCGTTGGCGAAGTCGCCGTACTGCGCCTCCCAGGCGACCAGCACCTCCGGGTTCTCCACCGAGTAGCCGTACTCGAAGCCCATCGCCGCGTACTCGCTGAGCAGCGAGTCGTAGACCCAGAAGCGGGCCTGTTCCTCGTCGAGGCGCGACAGCGGAGAGTATTCCGCGCCGCTCTGCGAGTCGACCACGACGGAGTGGCGCTGGACGAACGTGCCGCGTCGCGAGTCCTGCCCGGCGAGCCGGACCGAGACGTCCTGCAGGACCAGCGAGCCGAGCGCGATCAGCTCGCCCATCGCCCAGTCGATCCCGCCCTCGACGGCCATCTTGGCGCGCCGTTCCAGGATCTTCGCGACCCTGGGGTTGGGCACGAAGCCGTCCGGCAGTTGGGTGTGCGCCTCGCCGATGCGGCGGACGGTGGCCGCGTCGACCGCGGTCGCCACCTCCGGCTCCGGCTCGGGCTCCCGCTTACGGGGCAGCTGCTTGGAGGTCTTCGCGGCCTCCTTGGTCGCCCGGAACACCGTGTCGAGCTGGTCGTGGAAGTCCTTCAGGGCCTCCTCGGCCTCGGCGAGCGAGATGTCCCCGCGGCCGATCAGCTCCTCGGTGTAGAGCTTTCGGACCGAACGCTTGTTGTCGATGATCTTGTACATCAACGGCTGGGTCATGGCCGGGTCGTCGCCCTCGTTGTGCCCGCGCCGGCGGTAGCACACCATGTCGATGACGACGTCCTTGTTGAACGCCTGCCGGTACTCGAAGGCCATCCGGGCGACCCGCACGCAGGCCTCCGGGTCGTCGCCGTTGACGTGGAAGATCGGCGCCTGGATCATCCGGGCCACGTCGGTCGAGTAGAGGCTGGACCGCGAGTAGTCCGGCGCGGTGGTGAAGCCGACCTGGTTGTTGACGACCACGTGGATCGTGCCGCCGGTGCGGTAGCCGCGCAGCTGCGACAGGTTCAGGGTCTCGGCGACCACGCCCTGCCCGGCGAACGCGGCGTCGCCGTGCACCATCACCGGCAGCACGGTGTAGCCCTCGAGCTTCAGGTCGATCCGGTCCTGCTTGGCCCGGACGATGCCCTCCAGCACCGGGTCGACGGCCTCCAGGTGGCTGGGGTTGGCCGTCAGCGACACGGTGGTGTGGTGCTCGCCGTTGGGCGTGGTGAACTTGCCGACCATGCCCAGGTGGTACTTGACGTCACCGGAGCCCTGCACCGACTTGGGGTCCGCGTTGCCCTCGAACTCGGAGAAGATCTTCTCGTACGGCTTGCCGATGATGTTGGCCAGCACGTTGAGCCGGCCGCGGTGCGCCATGCCGATGACGACCTCGTCCATGCCGCCGCCGGCCGAGTCGCGCAGGATCCCGTCCAGCAGCGGGATCAGCGTCTCGCCGCCCTCCAGGCTGAACCGCTTCTGCCCGACGTACTTGGTGGCCAGGAACGTCTCGAACGCCTCGGCGACGTTGAGCCGGCCGAGGATGTGCTTCTGCTCCTCGGTGGGCGGCGGGGCGGTGCGCTTGAGCTCGACCCGGTCCTGCACCCAGCGGCGCTCCTCCGGGTCCTGGATGTGCATGTACTCCACGCCGATGCGGCGGCAGTAGGAGTCGCGCAGCACACCCAGGATGTCGCGCAGCTTCATCTTCTGCTTGCCGGCGAAGCCGCCGACCGGGAACAGCCGGTCCAGGTCCCACAGGGTCAGGCCGTGCTGGAGGATGTCCAGGTTGGCGTTCTTGCGGATCCGGTATTCCAGCGGGTCGGTGTCGGCCATCAGGTGCCCGTGCACCCGGTAGGCCTCGATCAGCTCGATGACCCGGGCGTTCTTGTCGATCTGGCCCTCGGCGGTGCGGGCCGTGTCGCGCACCCAGCGCACCGGCTCGGTGGGCAGCCGCAGCGCGGTGAAGACCTGGTCGTAGAAGCCGTGTGAGCCGAGCAGCAGCTCGTGGATCCGCTTCAGGAACTCACCGGACACCGCGCCCTGGATGATCCGGTGGTCGTACGTGGACGTGAGCGTGATGATCTTGCTGATGGCCAGCTTCGCCAGGTCCTCGTCGGACATGCCGGAGTATTCCGCCGGGTACTCCATGGCGCCGACGCCGATGATCGTGCCCTGGCCGTTGGGCAGCCGCGGCACGGAGTGCACGGTGCCGATGCCGCCCGGGTTGGTCAGCGAGATCGTCGCGCCGGAGTGGTCCTCCATGGTGAGCTCGTTCTTGCGGGCCCGCCGGACGAGGTCCTCGTACGCGGTCCAGAACTGCCGGAAGTCGAGCTGCTCGCAGTTCTTGATGCTCGGCACGATCAGCGTGCGGCTGCCGTCCGGCTTGGCCAGGTCGATGGCCAGACCCAGGTTGATGTGCTCGGGGGTGACCAGCGTCGGCTTGCCGTCGACGACCGCGTAGGAGTTGTTCATCCCCGGGTAGTCGGCGAGCGCCCGCACCACCGCGAAGCCGATCAGGTGAGTGAAGCTGATCTTGCCGCCGCGACCCCGGGCCAGGTGGTTGTTGATCACGATGCGGTTGTCGGCCAGCAGCTTCGCCGGCACCGCCCGCACGCTCGTCGCGGTGGGGATGCTCAGCGACGAGTCCATGTTGCTGGCGATCTTGGCGGCGACGCCGCGCAGCGTCGTGCCGGTGCCGGTGCCGGTCAGCTTGCCCGCCGGCGTGGGCTGCGTCTTCGACGGCTGTGCCGCGGAACCGGCGGGCCGGGACCCGGTGGTCGGCGGCGCGGAACCCTTCGGCGCGCTCGTGGTGGCGGAC
>JBAUUM010000109.1:0-5042 GCA_049582705.1 Actinocatenispora sp. | reverse complement strand
TCTTACCCTCGGGGCGGGCGGCGACGCGGCGGTTCGCGGAAATCTCCGCCACGCCCGCCGCGTCCGGTCCTCGCGCAGCCCACCGGTCCGGGCATCCCGACGCCCGGATCGGCGCGTCCGCACCGGGACGGTACGCCGGTGGCCGTCAGTCGGCGTCGACGGCGGCGGGCAGGACGGAGAGCAGGCCGCCGTCGACCCGGTACTCGGCCCCGGTGACGAACGAGGCGCGGTCGCTGGCCAGGAACGCGACCACCTCCGCGACCTCCTCGGCCCGGGCGACCCGGCCCAACGGGTGGGTGCGTCCCCACGCCGCCAGGGTGTCGTCCACGGAGCGCTCACCGCGGAACGTCTCCGCCGACGAGCGCAGCATCGGGGTGTCCACCGAACCGGGGCAGACCGCGTTGACCCGGATCCGGTCCGCGGCGTGGTCCAGTGCCATCGACCGGGACAGCGCGACGATGCCGGCCTTGCTGACCGCGTAGGCGGCGACCCCCTGCTGCGCGGCGAACGCCTGCACCGAGGAGACGGCGACGACCGCCCCGCCGCCCCGCGCGCGCAGCGCCGGGACCGCGTGCCGCGCGACCAGGAACACGCCCTTCAGGTTGATGTCGAGCACCTCGTCCCAGCCCTCCGAGGTGGTGTCCACGACGGTGCCGTAGCGCTGCACGCCGGCACTGGCGACCAGTACGTCCAGTCCGCCGTGGGCCTCGACCGCGGCGGCGACGAGGTCGCGCATCTCGGTGTCGCTGCGGACGTCGGCGACCCGGCCGGTCACGGTGTGCCCCGACGCCCGCTGCGCGGCCTCGGTCTCCCGCACGCCGGCCTCGTCGACGCCGCAGAACACCACCGCGGCGCCGGCCTGGGCCAGCCGGCCCACCACGGCCTGCCCGATGCCGGTCGACCCGCCGGTCACGACCGCGACGCGGCCGGAGAACTCACCCATCGTCGACCCCTCCCAGCAGTCCCACCGACCAGGTCAGGTCGCGTCGCTGCCCCGGCGCGAACCGCAGCGCGGTGCCGTTCTCGACGGCCTCGACCAGCCCGTTCGTCGGTTGGCTGGAGAACGGCTCCAGCCCCACCACGTACGCCTGCCCCCACCACGGATAGTCGGTGCTCGCGCCCAGTTCCTGCCACAGCCACAGGTACGGCAGGACCCGTGCGTCCCACCCGACCCTGATGCCGGCGTCGTCCCGCGGGTCCACCAGCTCGTACCAGCCGTCGGTGAAACCGGTCAGGTAGCACAGCTCGGACGGTTCGCCGGCCGCCGGAACGACCGACAGGTCCACGGTGCCGCCACCGTCGGCCGGTACCTCGGGCCAGCTGTGCGGTCCGCCCGGTGCCACCCGACGGCGCGGCGGGAACACCGGTTCGGCGTGCGGCAGCACCCGGACGCCGTCCGGCAGCCGGATCCGGTGCCCGGGGCGCAGGAACGGCGCCCCGAACGCGAGGTGCTGTCCCCACATCGCGTGCACCTCGACGGGCGCGGTGTTGACCGCGTGCTCGACCACCCGCAGCGTCGCCTCCCCCGCGGCGAGCCGCAGGGCGCGGGACAGCGTGTACGGCAACCGTCGGGTGTGGACGGTGAACTCGACCTCGACGAGGTCCTCGGTGTCGGTGACGACCCGGTGCGCCCAGCTCTGACCGGACACCTCGCCGTGCTGGGCGAGCGCCGCCCCCCGGTAGCGGCACGGTGCGCCGCCGGACGGGAAGACGTCCTGCCAGCCGCCCTCGTACGTGTCGTGGAACAACGCCGCGTCGTCCGCGGCGCCGCCGACCAGGTCGGCCGGGTTGCGCAGCCCCCGCGGCGACCACCACACCAGGTCCACGTCGCGGCGCTTGTCGAGGAACTCCACGATGTCGCAGCCCTTGCCGGGCAGCACGGTGACCCGGAGCCGCTCGTTCTCCAGGGTGACCGCCGACAGCCCGGACACCTGGTGCTCCTGCACCCGGGCGCCCCAGTTGCGCCGGGGCCGCGCGGCGGTCACAGCCGCTCCGGCTGCGGCCCGGCCGGGTCGGCCCAGCGGTCGTTGGGCACCAGCGGGTACCAGCCGGGCCGGCCCGGGTCCCGGTCGTACGGGTAGCTGCCCAGTTCCCGGTAGAGCTCCGCGTACCGGGCCACCTTGTCCCGGTCGAGTCGGACACCGAGCCCCGGACCGTCGGGTACCGCGATCGTGCCGTCCACGTACGGCATCTTCCCGCCCTCGATGATGTCGTCGGTGAGGTGGTGGTAGTGCGCGTCCGCGGCGTGGTCGAGGTTGGGCAGTACCGCGCCGAGGTGCAGCATCGTCGCCAGCTGGATGCCCAGCTCCCCGGACGAGTGCACGGCCACCCCGAGCTGGAAGGTCTCGCAGACCGCCGCCGCCTTGACGCAGGGCCGGATGCCGCCCCAGAAGGTGGTGTCCAGCAGTACGACGTCGACCGCCGGGTCACGCACGTTGGTGGCCAGCTGCTCGAAGTTGACCACCACCGTGTTGGTGGCGAGCGGCAGGCCGAGGTCACGCAGCTGGCGCATCCCGTTGAGCCCCCAGGTGGGATCCTCGTAGTACTCGTTGGGCAGGTCCGCGATGGCCCGCCCGAACCGCCGCGCCTGGCTCACCGACAGCGCGCCGTTGGGGTCGTAGCGCAGCAGGTCGTCGCCGGTCTCCGCGGCCAGCGCCCGGTAGCACTCCAGCTCGTGGTCCGGGGCGAACACCCCGCCCTTCAGCTTGTGGGTCCGGAACCCGTGGCGCTGCCTGACCTCCCGCGCGTGCGCGACCAGTTGGTCGGGGGTGCGCACCTCGCCGCGTCCGGTGGCCGGGTCGGCGTACCGGAAGAACAGGTAGGACGCGAACGGCACCCGGTCGCGCAGCGCGCCGCCGAGCAGGTCGTGCACGGGCACGCCGAGATGCTGGCCGACCACGTCCAGGCAGGCGAACTCGACCGCGGCGAGCAACTGGGTGCGGTTGTTGTACAGACTGGCCGTGGGATTGGCGATCGCGAACCGCAGCGCCTCCAGCCGGACCGGATCGTGGCCGACGAGGTAGTCACGCAGCCCCCGGACCGCCGCCTCGGCGCTCTCACCTCCGCCGCCCAGCTCACCGAGCCCGATCAGCCCGGTGTCGGTCTCGACCTCGACCACGGTGCGGACGAACCGACCCCAGTGCGCGCCGTTGGAGTGCAGCAGCGGCGCCTCCAGCGGCACGGTGACCGTGGTGGCCCGAATGTCGGAGATCCTCATCCGCTCCGCCGCCCCTCCGCTCCCGACCCGCGTGGCGTGCCGCCGTGGCCGGGTCCGGACGCGGCCAGGCGGGCGGCGACGACCGTCCGGACGTCCGCCAGGTGCGAGCGCATCAGCTCGGTGGCGTCGGGCTCCCGCCCCTGCTCGATGGCGGTCATGATGTCGCGGTGCTCGCCGTGGTCCCGGGCCCGGTCGTCGTACAGGCTGAGGATCTCGCGCTGCTCCCGGGCGTGCACCGCGAGCAGCGACTCCAGTACCTCGTGCAGCACCGTGTTTCCGCTGGCCGCGGCCACTTCGGCATGGAACCCCATGTTCGCCCGGTGCAGGGCGGCGTCGTCGGAGTGCACGGCGCGGTGCGCGGTGGACAGCCGTGCGCGCAGCGCGGCGAGGGCGGCCGCGTCCCGTCGCGACGCGGCCAGGCCGGCCAGGTGGGGCTCGATGACGAGGCGGGCGTCGAGCAGGTGCAGCAGCCGGTCGCCGGCCAGGGTGTCCAGGTTCGGGTTGGGCAGCAGCACCCGGTCCAGGCTGGCGCTGACGTAGACGCCGGAGCCGTGCCGCAGTTCGACCGCGCCGGTGGCCTGCAGGCGCCGCAACGCCTCGCGGACCGTCGGGGTCGCGACCGCGAACCGCTCCGCGAGCGCCCGCGCGGAGGGCAGCCGCTGCCCGGCGCCGAGTTCCCTCTCCCGGATCAGCGAGAGCACCCGTTCGGTCAGGTCGTCGGACAGGCTGCGCCGGACCGGTCCCGGCCCGGGTGACCTGGTCGCCTGGTCAACGTCCACGGGCGGCACGTCCCCGGGCGCCGAAGCGTACGTCGACGAAACGCGGCCGGTAGATGCTGACGTCCTCGTACAGTTCGTCGGAGTCGAAGCTGTTCACGTTGTAGGACAGTACGAGCCGGTCGCCGCGGGACAGTTCCGGGTGCACGTGCGGATTGTAGGTCCAGATGTTCGCGTTGTGGTAGCTGCCGTCCGCGCCGGTCTCCGGTGTGGTGTAGACGAGCGTCCGGTCGGTGAACGGACCGACGGGACTGTCCGCGAAGTACACCACGATCCGCGGGCTGAGCCGATCGGTGGTGTCCTGGGTCAGCAGCAGGTACCCGCGACCGAACCGGGTGACGCTGTACTCGTTGGACACTCCCGCCATCACCCGGGCCGACGCGGTCTGGTCCGACGACCAGCCGGTCCCGGTGTAGAACTGCCAGTCACGCCGCAGGTCGTCCCCGGGTACCCGGGCGACGTGCAGGTACTTGGTGTCGCCGAGGTCCTCCACCCGGTACACGTAGGTGTGGCCGCCGTCGCGGGACAGCCAGGCCGCGCTCTCCAGGTTCGGCACCGCGCTGGGCAGCTCGGTGACGTCGATCAGACTCAACCGGTGCGGGTCGAAGCGGGCCAGCACGCTGCGCTGCCAGCCGAAGTCGAGCGGCCCGTCGCCGGTGCGGTGGAACTGGTGGTAGGTGACGTCGAGCGTGCCGGCTCCGTACATCCCGGCGCCGGCCCAGTACCAGGCGTCGCCGCTGGGGGGCATCAGCGCGGTCGGCTCGTCGGCGCTGCCACCGACCACGGTGGACAGTCGGGAGCCGTGCTGTACGACGAAGGAGTTGTTGAGGAACGGCGTGTCCCGCGGTCGTGAGCCGTCCGGGTTGACCGGCCCGAGGAACGTGTCGGAGAAGATCCAGACGGTCCGGCCGTCGGGCAGCCGGACCGAATAGGTGGAGTCGGCGCCGGTCCAGCCCGATCCGCTGTCGCTGTAGGCGTCGAAGAGCCCGGTCAGCCTCGTGTCGGGGGTGGCGGTCGGCGGGCCGGGGGGCCGGTGCCGGCCACCGGCC
>JBAUUM010000108.1:0-2534 GCA_049582705.1 Actinocatenispora sp. | reverse complement strand
ACTCCCGACTGTGCTGAGCGTGCCGGCGCCTACTGGCCGCCCTGCTGGTTGCGCCGCTGGTCGATCTGCTGACGCATCTCCGGCGTGATCAGCTGGGTGCGCTGACCCTCGTCAGGGTTGGTGTCCGCCGGCTGGTCGGCCTGCCATCCCGCGCTGCCCGGCGCGGTCGGCCAGGCGCTGGTGGCCGGTCCGGAGGCGCTGGCCTGCTGCTGACCACCGGCCTGCTGACCCGGCCAGGCGTTGCCGGCGGCTTGCTGGCCCGGCCAGGCCTGGGCCTGCTGCCCGGCGCCGGAGGTCGGCGCCGCACCGGACGTCGGCGCGGCCTCGTGCCCGCCGGGAACCCCGGAGGTCGGCGCAGCGGAGGCCTGCGGGGTGCCACCGCCGTACGAGTAGCCGGCCTGGCCGTAGCTGCCGGCCTGCTGCTGCGCCTGCTGGCCCTGCTGCCCGTAGCTGCCCTGCTGGCCGTAGCCGGCCTGCTGGGCCCCGTACGCCTGCTGCTGGGCCTGCTGCTGCGCCGGCTGCCCGTACGCCTGCTGGCCGGCGGCCTGCTGCGCGGCGTACGCCTGCTGCTGGGCCTGGGGCTGCTGACCGTACTGCTGGGCCTGCTGGGCCTGGGCGGCCTGCTGCTGAGCCTGCTGGCCGTACGCCTGCTGCGCGGCGGCGGTCTGCTGGCCGTACGCCGGCTGCCCGTACGCCTGCTGGCCGGCGAACTGCTGCCCGTAGCCGGGCTGGCCGTAGCCGCCGAGCGCCGGCTGCTTCGCGCCCGCCTTCGCCATGCCCATGAAGATCATCAGCACGATGAGGCCGGCGACGCCCGCCAGGGTCAGCTCGGCGATGTGCCCGAACAGCGACGCGATCGCACCCACCACGGACCGGCCCGACTCCTCGGCGGAGTCCAGCGAGTACATCAGGCTGCCGATCAGGCTGACCAGACCGAGGATGATGATCAGCGCGTATTCCACCAGCGCGATGAGCGCGAACAGCTTCGTCTGCGGCAGCATCGGCCGGATGTGGCTGGCCACCAGCACGGCGAGCACCGGCGGGAGGATGGTCTCCCAGGTGACGATGGCACTGAAGTCGAAGGCGGCCGTCTGGCTGAACTTGTCGCCGTCCATCGGGATCAGCTCGACCACGGCGACGAGCAGGAGGAGTACCACCGCCGCCAGCATGACGAGCCCGGCGATCAAGCGGAGTGGCTTGGTGTACTGACTGGCCGTCGGATCTTTCTCGTCGGCCGCCGTCTGGGTTGTCACAGCTCCCCCTTCGGGTAGCACAGGGATGGATGCGGGGTGACTCGTTCCTGCGAGGCTAACGTTCGTCACGTCAACGGCCCCCGCGGGCCGCACCTGACCCGTCCGCCCGGCGCGAAGTCTAGCGGGGCGACGCTCGTCGCCGTACCGCCCGGTACTGATCTTGAACCGCGGCAACGCCCGGTCCAGGCAACTCACCGGGTGTGCGGAAGGATGGGTGCATGCGGATCGTCGTACTGGCCGGCGGGATCGGCGGAGCCCGGTTCCTGCGCGGAGCCCGCACCTTCGCCACCGAGGGTGGCCATCACGTCACGGCAGTGGTCAACACCGGCGACGACGTGACCCTGCACGGGGTTCGGATCTGCCCCGACCTCGACAGCGTCATGTACACGCTGGGTGGCGGTTCGGATCCGGAACGCGGGTGGGGTCGCGCGGGCGAGACGTGGTCGGTCCGCGACGAGCTGGCCGCGTACGGCGCCGAGCCCGGCTGGTTCGGCCTGGGCGACCGGGACCTGGCCACGCACCTCGTCCGCACCCGGATGCTCGCCGCCGGCTACCCGCTGTCCTCGGTGACCGAGGCGCTGTGCGCCCGGTGGCAGCCCGGCGTGACCCTGCTGCCCGCCACCGACGAGCGGATGGAGACCCACGTGGTCGCAACCGTCCCCGGCGAGGCGGGGCCACGGGCGCTGCACTTCCAGGAATGGTGGGTGCGCTACCACGCCGAGCCTCCCGCACAGCGCTTCGTCTTCGTCGACGCGGAGAAGGCACACCCGGCGCCGGGCGTACTGGACGCGCTGGACCGCGCGGACCTGATCCTGATCGCGCCCAGCAACCCGGTGGTCAGTATCGGCCCGATCCTCGCGATTTCCGGCATCCGCGACGCTGTCCGCGCAGCGGCAGCACCGGTGGTCGGCGTCTCGCCGATCATCGGCGGCGCGCCGGTCCGCGGCATGGCCGACGCCTGCCTGCCCGCCGTCGACGTCGAGGTCAGCGCCGCGGGCGTGGGCCGGATGTACGGCCCCGCCTCCGGTGACGGCCTGCTCGACGGCTGGCTGGTCGACCGGAACGACGCCGGCACGCAGGTGCCGGGCGTGGCCGTACTGGCCCGGCCGTTGCTGATGACCGACGAGCGGGAGACCGCGGCGATGGTCGCCGACGCGGCGGAGCTGGCCGGTGTCTGAACCCGCGGAGCACGCCACCGACCCCACGCCACCGGCGCCGACCACGTCGGCGACGGGCAGTTCGGCGCCCGACACTTTCGCGCTCGGCGGCTCGGCCCCCGAC
>JBAUUM010000107.1:0-2118 GCA_049582705.1 Actinocatenispora sp. | reverse complement strand
GACCAGGGTCCCACCGGCGTCGCCGCGGCGCCCGGTTGGCACCGGTTGCGGGGGCCGGGCGACCTGGGCCTGCTCGACGTGGAGCTGGAGGGCTGGGAGGCCACCCGGCTGCTGCTCGCGGGTGACGCCGCGCACGGCTGATCTTCGCCCGCGCCGGGCCCCGGCGGCCCGCTCGAACCTCCGTCGGTCCGACCCTGCGGCCCCGCCGAACCCTGCGGCCCCGACCCGGCGGCGGGTCAGCGCGGCAGCGGACTGGTCAGGTACCGCTGGAGGGTGGGGCCGTAGCGGGCCGCGAGTTCGTCGCCGTCCATCGTGGCGAGCGGCTCCAACTCCAGCACGTACCGGCAGATCGCCAGGCCGAGGATCTGGCTCGCGACCAGCCCGGCGCGTTCGACGGCCTCGTCCGGGCCGGCGATCGTGGCGATCGCGGCGGCCAGCTGCTCCCGGAAGATCCGCGTCAGCTCGTCGGCGGCGGCCGCGTTGGTTCCCGCGGTGCGCAGCAGGATCGGCAGCGCCGGTGACCCGCTCCACCGGTCCAGGAACATCCGTACGGCGGTCTCGCCGAGCCGGTCGACGGGCACGGAGGCCAGTTCGCCGAGGTTGAGGTCGTGCCGTGCGGCCAGCGCGAAGAGGCTGTCCTTGCTGCCGTAGTAGCGCATGACCATCGAGGGGTCGATGCCCGCGTCCGCGGCGATGGCGCGGATGGTGGCCCGTTCGTACCCGTCGGCGGCGAATCGGGCGCGGGCGGCGGTGAGGATCGCGGCGCGGGTCGCGTCGGACCGTCGGGTGCGTCCGGCAGGGGTGTCCTCGGTCATGTCAACAACTGTAGGCCAACGCTCGTTGACATTGTCGGCCGCCGTCGGATACGTTTGTCAACAAGCGTTGGCCAACGTATGTTGGCAATATTGGACCACGGAGGTGGGAGATGCGCCCCGACACCACTGGACCGCTGCCCGGCACCACGGACGTCGCCATCGTCGGTGCCGGCCCGACCGGACTCACCCTGGCCGCCGCCCTCGCAGCCCGCGGTCGGGAGTTCGTGCTGCTCGACCGGCAGGCCGCCGGCGCGCACGAGTCCCGGGCCGCGGTCGTGCACGCGCGCACCCTCGAGGTGCTGGAGGAACTCGGCGTGGCGGCCCCGATGATGGCTGCCGGTCTGCCGCTGACCCGGTTCAGCATGCGTGACCGCACCCGGCTCGTGGGCGCCCTCGAGTTCGGCGACCTGCCGACCGACTACCCGGTCACCCTGATGCTGCCGCAGTCCGACACCGAACGGCTGCTCGCCGAACGGATCGACGCCCTCGGCGGTGTGGTGCACCGCTGCACCGCCGTCACCGCCGTGACCCAGGACGGCGACGGGGCCACCGTGCACACCGAGGCGGGCGACGTGCGGGCCCGGTACGTGGTGGGCGCCGACGGCATGCACAGCATCGTCCGGGAGGCCGCCGGTGTCGCCTTCGCCGGCGCCAGCTACCAGCACTCGTTCGTGCTGGCCGACATCCGGCTCGACTGGTCGCTGCCCGACGACGAGGTCATGATGTTCTTCTCGCCCGCCGGGTTCTTCGTGGTCGCGCCGCTGCCCGGCGGCCGCTACCGGGTCGTCGCCCCCACCGACCACGCCCCGCAGCATCCGGACCTCGCCGACATCCAGGCGCTGTTCGACGCCCGTGGACCGGGCGGCGCCACCGTCACCGAGCTGGTGGGCGGGTCCCGCTTCCGGGTGCACCACCGGCTCGCGGAACGGTACCGGGCGGGTCGCCTGGTGCTGGCCGGCGACGCGGCGCACGTACACAGCCCGGCCGGCGGGCAGGGCATGAACACCGGCATCCAGGACGCGGCGGCGCTCGCGACCGCGCTCACCACGGCGCTGGACGGCGACGACGCGGCGCTCGACCGCTACGAGGGGCTCCGCCGGCCGATCGCCGAGCAGGTCGTGGCCCTGACGGACCGGATGACCCGGGTGGCGACCCTGCGCGGCACGGCCGCGCGCGGCGCGCGCAACGTGGCGATGGCCGCCGTGCTGCGCTCCGGGTGGCTCCGACACCGGCTGGCGATGAACATCTCCGAGCTGGTCTACCGCTGACCAGTGGGCGCCGCCGAGGGCGCGCCGGCCAGCGC
>JBAUUM010000106.1:0-1890 GCA_049582705.1 Actinocatenispora sp. | reverse complement strand
GCAAGTACAACCTGGATGAGGGCGTGGACGTCGACGTGCGAGGCGACGGCGGCGAATACGGCCGCCGGGACACCTTCGTCAACGACCACTGACCGGTCGGTTCCCGTGGTCCCGCGGTAGAAGGCCGATGCCCAGTGGGGCGGCGAGGCGCACGTCGGCTTCCCGCCCCACCGGCCCGGGTGGGGCGGGACGTGGGAAAACACCGAGCACGGACGGAACCGAGAGTGTCAGGATGCTCGGCATGTCTGGTCGCGCACTGAGCTTCGGAGCGGTCGCGGAATCGTACGAACGGTTCCGGCCCGGGTATCCCGCGGAGCTGTTCGACACGGTGCTGACGTACGCGGGTCTGCCGGTCCGGACCGCGCTCGAGATCGGCGCCGGGACGGGCAAGGCGACCCGCCTGCTCGCTCAACGAGGAGTCACGGTCACCGCGACCGAGCCGGACGGGGACATGCTCGCAGAGCTGCGGAGGCACGTACCGGCGAGTGTCACGACCGTGCAGGCCCCGTTCGAGGACCTGCAGCCGGGCGAGAGGTACGGGCTGGTCTACGCGGCGGCGGCGCTGCACTGGACGCGGCCGGCGGGTCGATGGTCCCGGGTGGCCGCGCTGCTGGAGCCGGGTGGCGTGTTCGCCTCGTTCGGTGGACCGGTACGGCTGGCCGACCCGGCCGTGGAGGACGCCGTTCGCGCGGCCCGGGCACCGTTCCTGACGAGCGACGACGTTCCGTCCCCGGACGGGACGCCGCCGGACCAGGACATGCAGTGGCCAGGTACGGAACTCCAACGGTCCGAGTGGTTCGCCGACGTGCGGCAGTACGTGATCGAGCGGCGTCTGACGATGAGCGCCCACGACTACGTCGGCCATCTCTCGACCATCTCGGCGTACCTCGAACTGCCGGCCCTGGAGCAGCGGCAGGTGTTCGACCGGATCACGCGGGTCCTGCCCGGGTCGGTCGAGATCGCGGCCGACATCACCGTCCACCTCGCGCGTCGGCGCAGCGGACAGTGACGCTCATGCGCGGCAGCCTGTACCTCGCCGGAGGCGGATCGCCACGCCAGGAGGAACTGGTGTGGCGGGCCGCGTTCGACGGCGTACGACGGGTGCTCTACTGGCCGTTCGCCCTGTCCGACGCGCGGGTCGCGGACGCCCCGGAGTGGCTGCGGGCGGCGCTGGCCGACCTCGGCATCGACGCCCGGGTCGACGCCTGGCTGAGCCTCGACGGACACGCCCCGGCCGAAATCGACGGCGTCGACCTGCTCTTCGTCGGCGGCGGTACGACGTCCAAGCTCGCGCGTCACGTCCACGACCTCGGCTTCGACCAGGCCGTGCGTGACCATGTCGCGAACGGCGGACGGTACTACGGGGGCAGCGCCGGCGCCCTGCTGGCATGCGAGTCGATCGCCGTCTGTGCCTTGGCCGACGGCGACGCGGACGCCGCGGTGCACGACACCGGGCTGGGACTCGTCCCCCGCGTCACGGTCCTGCCGCACGCGGACACGCTCGCCGTCGAGGACCAGCACGCCTGGTCGACCCGGCTCGGTCAGCCGTTCCTCGCCGTACCGGAGGCCGGTGGGGTCGTCTTCACCGGCACGACGTGCACCGTGATCGGCCCCGGGGCCGTGGAGATCGTGGACGGCGGGACCCGGACGACGTGGCCTCCGGGCGCCCTCATCCCGTGGGACTGGACGACACCATGAGCCCGCGACCGGTCGGGACCGAGCCGTACGCGCATCGAGGGCTCCGCGCTACCTGACGGCGCCCCGGCAGCGGTGTTCGGCCTGGCCCGAAAGAGCTCGGAGCCTCGACGCCATCCCGGGAGACTCGACACATGCCGCCGTGATCGCACGGCCGGAGCGAACCCGAGGAAGGAAGGTACGCATGAGGCTGAG
>JBAUUM010000105.1:0-2710 GCA_049582705.1 Actinocatenispora sp. | reverse complement strand
GGGCACGGCAGCCGACTGCTCGCCGCGGCGGTGGATCTGTGGCGCGCGGACGGGCACACCCGCGCGGTCGCCTGGGTCTTCGACCGGGACCGGGCGACCCGGGCACTGCTGGCCAGCGCCGGCTGGGAGGCCGACGGGGCCGTCCGCGCTCTGGACATGGCCGGCACGCCGGTCCGGCAGAGCCGGCTGCACGTCTCGCTGCTGCCCGACTGACCGTCGCGGCCAGTCAGGACCGTCAGGACCGTCAGGACCGTCAGGACCGTCAGGACCGTCAGGCGTCGAGGATCCCGCCGAGTCCGAGGGTCAGGCCCGGGCGGTCCGGTACGGCGCGCACCGCGAGCAGGACCCCCGGCATGAACGACTGCCGGTTGAACGAGTCGTGCCGCACGGTCAGCGTCTCCCCCTCCGTACCGAGCAGGATCTCCTGGTGGGCCACCAGACCCGCGGACCGGACCGAATGCACCCGCACACCGGAGACGTCGGCGCCCCGGGCGCCGGGCAGCGCGGTCCGGGTGGCGTCCGGGGCCGGACCCAGGCCCGCGCGCTGCCGGGCGGCGGCGATCAGCTCCGCGGTGCGCGTCGCGGTGCCGCTGGGCGCGTCGACCTTGCCCGGATGGTGCAGCTCGACGATCTCGGCCGACTCGAAGAACCGGGCGGCCCGCTCGGCGAACTCCATCATCAGGACCGCGCCGATGGCGAAGTTCGGCGCGATGAGCACGCCGACCTCCGGCCTGGCCGCGAGCCACTCCTCGACCTGCCGGACCCGCTCCTGGTCGAAGCCCGACGTGCCCACCACGGCGTGGATGCCCTGGTCGATGCACCAGTGCAGGTTGTCCATGACGACGTCGGGCGCGGTGAAGTCGACGACCACCCCAGCGGCCGCGTCGGAGATGGCTGCCAGCCGCTCCCCGGCGTCGACCATCGCGACGACCTCCATGTCGGGCGCGCCGTCCACGGCCCGGCACACCTCGGTCCCCATCCGACCGGCGGCGCCGAGCACCCCCACCCTGATCGGCTGCCCGGACAGGACATCCGCTGCCGGTTCGCTCACCACGCCCCCCGCTGTCGTCGTACGCCGGCTGTCCGGCTTGCCCGTGATGGTAGACAACGCCGCTGGTGGGGACGGGCAGACCCGGCCGTGCGGTCAGTCCCGCCGCAGTACCGGGGTGAAGTCGTGATCGGCGAACGGCCCCACGACGGCCAGTGACATGGGCCGGGAGAGCAGGTCGGCGGCGACGGCGCGGACCTCCTCGACGGTGACCGCGTCGATGCGGCCGAGCAACTCGTCCACGCTCATCACGTCGCCGTAGAGCAGTTCACCCTTGCCGAGCCGGGTCATCCGGGAGCCGGTGTCCTCCAGGCCGAGCACCAGGGAACCCTTGAACATCCCCTTGCCCCGGGCGACCTCACCGGCCGACAGCCCCTCTGCGGCGACCACCGCGAGCTGCTCGGAGACCAGGGACAGCACCTCGTCGGCCTTGCCGGGGGCACAGCCCGCGTACACCCCGAACAGCCCCGAGTCGGAGAAGTGCGTGTTGAACGAGTACACCGAGTACGCCAGCCCGCGCTTCTCCCGGATCTCCTGGAAGAGCCGGCTGGACATGCCGCCGCCGAGGCTGTTGTTGAGCACGCCGAGGGCGAAGCGCCGCTCGTCCGACCGCGGGTACGCGGCGCAGCCCAGTACCAGGTGGGCCTGCTCGGTGTCCTTGGCGTCCACGGCTATCCGGCCCTGCCGCGTGCCGCCGTCCCAGGTACCGTCGCGCTGCGCGACGGGTCGGGCCTCCGGGTCGTCGGCCGACGCGAGCGGGCCGAACACCTTGCGCACCAGGCGGGTCAGCTTGGCGTGGTCGAGGTTGCCGGCGGCGGCGACCACGATGGACGGTGCGGTGTAGCGGCGCCGGTAGAAGTCGAGGATCTGCCGACGGGTCATGGCCGAGACCGTGTCCACGGTGCCGGACACCAGTCGGCCCAGTGGGTGCCGGCCGAAGATCACCTCGGCGAACAGGTCGTGCACCGAGTCGCCCGGCTCGTCGTCGGTCATGGCGATCTCCTCGAGGATCACGCCACGCTCGGTCTCCACATCGGCCGGGTCCAGTACCGACCCGGTGATCAGGTCACCGAGCACGTCCACCGCCAGCGGCAGGTCGTCGTCGAGCACCCGCGCGTAGTAGCAGGTGTACTCCTTCGTGGTGAACGCGTTCGTCTCACCACCGACGGCCTCGATCTCGGCCGAGATGTCCAGCGCGGTGCGCTGCTCGGTGCCCTTGAACAGCAGGTGTTCCAGGAAGTGCGAGGCGCCCGCCTGGCGGGCGGCCTCGTCACGCGACCCGACGCCCACCCAGATGCCGATGGAGACGCTGCGCATCGCCGGGACGGCCTCGGTGATCACGCGCAGACCGCCCGGCAGCACGGTACGGCGCACCACCCCGCCGAGCGGGTCGGCCGCCAGCGTCCTGGTCTGCGCCCGGACCCCGGACGTACCACCCTCGCTGCCGTGCCTGCCGGTTCGCTCGTTCACCGCGCCTCCTGTCCACCCCGCCCGTACCGGCGGTGTTCGGCACACGTCGGGGCGCCGGCTCCCGGTTGGGAACCCGACGCCCCGGGTGTCGTTACCGGTATCGGTTGTTACTGGTGGCGACTGCGCCGCCGGCGCCGGTCACCGTCGGAGCCGCCCTCACGACGCGAGCGGTCGCCGCCGTCACCGGCGGGC
>JBAUUM010000104.1:0-9600 GCA_049582705.1 Actinocatenispora sp. | reverse complement strand
GGCCGGTGGCCAGCAGCGCGGCACCGAACACGGCCGTGGCGAGGGCGATTCGTACTGGGCGAGCCCGCATCGGGGGTGCTCCTTCCAACCCGGGCCGGGCCGCGACGCGAACCGGCAGAGGGGGTGCGGACCCCCGACGGTGTGTCGCCCGTGGCGCAGCGGCCGGCGGGCGGGCTCCGCCGTACCGGTCGGAACGCCGAACGGTCGTTACCACCCCGATGGGAGATAACGCACATTACCACCGAGTAGCCTCAGTGCGGAATATCCCGACCGCCGGCCCGCAACCCGACCGTCAGGCGCACAACCCGACCGTCAGGCCCGCAACCGGAAGAGCACCTCGCCGGCGTTCGGTACCACGAGGGTCTCCGGATCCTCCGCCCAGGCGGACACGTCGATGCCGTCCGGATCCCGGTACTCCAGGCCCAGCGCGCGCGTCGTCCGCTCGTCGATGCCGGTGGCCAGCGTGACCGTGGCCCGGCACCGCTCCCCCGTCACCGGGTCCCAGCGCCCCGCGCCGCGCAGGTGGGTGGAATGCGCGAGCACCCCCCACGGCTCGTCCCGGAACCGCTCCCACTGACCGGTGAAGTAGTCCCGGCAGTGGTAACCGATCTTCTCGATGGCCGGCCCGTGCGTGTGACTGACCGTCCGCACGTGCGGTGCGTAGATGACGACCTCGCCGCCCTCGGCCACCACCGGCTCCACTTTGTACATGCCCTTGGCCGCGGTCCACATCTCGTCGTAACGGCCCGGGATGACCGACAGCACCCGGCGTACCGGCCGGTCCAGGTACCGCACGTGCGCCTCGGCGGCCACGTCCGCGGCCCGCGCCCAGGACGCCTCCGGGCTGCCGTAGGCGATCGAGTGCAGGTTCGTGCTGCCGGACTCCACCACCATGCTGAACGCCCGTCGCCGGCAGGGCACCAGCTCGGCCGCGGCGTTGATGAGCTGCCGGACCGGGGTGTCGCCGCGGGTGCCGATCATGGCGGAGCTGGTGATCAGGGCACCGAGCCAGTGCGACACGTCGATGACCTGCTGCCCGGCGATCCCCGGGAACAGGTACTTGTTGCCGCCGGAGAACCCGACCACCTCGTGCGGGAACACCGGGCCGACGACCAGCAGCACGTCGTGCTCCAGTACCGCCCGGTTGACCGTGATGTCGACGCCGGTGTCCAGCCGACCCTCGGACAGCCGGGAGATCCGCGCGGCGTCGACGTGGCCTATGCGGACCAGTCGCTCCGGGTCCCACCATTCGTGGTTGCGCACCGTGGCGCGCGGGAAGCGCTCGGCCGGCGGGCCGCCGAGCAGGCCGGCCAGCTGCGACTCCGACATGGCGGGGTGGGTGCCGAGCGCGACCAGGATGGTCAGCGCCGTCGCGCGCGGCGCGAGCGCCTCGTACACGGCGTCCAGCAGCAACGGAAGCGGACAGGTCCTGGTGCCGTCCGGGACGATGACGCAGACCCGCTGCCCGTCGTACTCGTCCGCGCGCAGCCGCTCGGCGACGAACCGACGCACGTCCGCGTCCGCCAGCACGTCCCGGGCACCGCCGATCCCGGCCGCGACCTCCGCCATGTGTCGAACACTCCCCTCTGGTACGACCCCCGGCGGTCCATTCTGGCACCGCGCGCGACCGCTCCGGTCCTCTCGGCGGCCCACGCCCCGACCCGTCGGCCGCCTTCCGAACCGACGGGTGTGGTCCGGTCACGCAGTGGGGACCGGTCAGGTCTTGCGAACGTGCCATCGCGGTGCATAGCGTGCTATAGACGGCAGCCCCCCGTGCTGCGGCACCGGTGTCCGCAGTGTGGACCGGGCTGTGAAAAAAGGGTGATGACCGTGACGGTGAGCAGCGAGCGGCACCGCGACCCCGAGGCAGGGCGGCGGGCCGGACGGGTACTGGTCGGGGTCGACGGCAGCCCGGCGGGACGGGCCGCGCTGACCGCAGCCGGTCGCGACGCGGGCCGGGACGGGCTCCAGATCGTCGCCGTGCACGTGCGGCAGGGGCTGAGCCCGCTGGAGGCGCTGGGTTCCGCGTTCGCCCCGGACGGCGGCTCGCTGCTGCGGGACTGCCGGGACGACGGCGAACTGAGCGCGTGGCTGGACTGCGTGCAGGTACTGGATCCGAGCGCGGTGCGCTGGCAGTTCCAGGTCCGCACCGGCAACCTCGTCGAGCAGCTGCGCGCCGCGGCGGACTCGCTCTCCGTGCGTTCGGTGTACCTGGCGACCCGGTCGCGCCCGTGGTGGGCGCGGCACCTGCACCACTGCCCGGCGCACGCGCTGGCCCGCGGGTCGGGTCCGCCGGTGCATGTCAGTACCTACACCGAGATCGCCGAGTACCGCTTCGACTAGCCGGCGGCCGGCCTCGCCGTAGGCAGCGGCATCCGGCCGGGCGCAACCGACGGGCGTCGTTCCGGCACTCACGGGCACGGCGGACACCGGACATCGGACACGCAAGAGGCACGCGCGGTACCGGAAACCCCGGGGGAACACTCGGGAAATTCCCAGCTACGTCGGTTATCTTTCCCGCAGACTCCGGCGCGCACGCCAGCGCCGTACAGAGGAAGTACGGACAGTTTTGACCCGATCGGACAGTTAGGTACAGTCCGGTCCGCTGTCATCATCAGCATGTGCCCGCCGCCGGCGTGGGAGCTGGACACTCCGCTCCCCCCGACGCGCCTGCCTGAGCGGGCCGCACCAGATGGGATGAGGTGAGAGGACGCCGTGGGTGATCACCGGCCGTCGATCAGGAAGCGCCGCGCCCCGTGGTGGGCGAAACTCTCCCTGGTGTTCGGTGTCGTCCTCGTCGTGCTGTCCGGCGGTGGCCTGGCAGCCGGTTCGATCGTGCTGCACCAGGTCAACGGTGCCGTGCACCAGGACAGCCTGATCGACGGCAGGGCCAAGCACAGTCACGGCGACACGGTCAAGGGCCCGCTCAACGTCCTGCTGGCCGGCAGCGACCTGCGCACGAGTTGGAAGTCCACCGGCATGAAGCCGCGCACCGACTCGATCATGTGGCTGCACATCCCGGCCGGCCTCGACCGGGCGTACCTGCTGTCGTTGCCCCGCGACCTTCAGGTCGACATCCCGGCCGACCAGCACACCAACTTCGCCGGCACCACGGACCGGCTCAACTCGTCGTTCCCGTCCGGGATGACGGACGTCAACGACACCGCCGGCGGGATGAGCCTGCTCAGTCGCACGGTCAGCAAGCTCACCGGGACCAGCTGGGACATGGCCGGCCTGGTCAACTGGGACGGCTTCAAGGACATCACCACCGCGCTGGGTGGCGTGACCATGTGCCTGGACGAGGGCTTCACCTCCCACCAGCCCGGCTTCACCAACACCCCGCTGACCTTCCAGAAGGGCTGCCACCACTACGACGCCGACAAGGCCCTGAAACTGGTGCGGCAGCGCGACGACCTGCCCAACGGCGACTACGGACGCCAGCAGCTCCAACAGCAGTTCATCAAGCAGATCCTGAAGCAGGCCACCAGCAAGGGCGTGGTCAGCAACCCGAGCAAGCTGAACTCCGTGATCAAGGCCGCGGGCAAGTCGGTCACCCTCGACCTGGGTGGCTACAGCATCGCCAACCTGGCGTTGGGGCTGCGGCACATCACCCCGGACAAGATCGTCACCCTGCAGGTGCCGCACTACACGATCGGTTCGGCGGACAACTACCAGGGCGAGGGACTGCAGCAGCCGCTGGGCGGGCAGCTGTTCAAGGCGCTGCGTTCCGACGACATCGACAGCCTGCTGCTGCAGCATCCGGAACTCGCGTCGAAGCTGCCGTCCTGACCGGCGCCCACGGAACGCCGCGGGTCGGACACGGCGCCGCGGGACCGGCGGAACACCCGGGGATCAGACGCAGCGCTCACCGACGAAGCGGAGCCGCGCCTCGTCGAAGTAGCCGCGGTCACCGGTGCGCCGGTCCACACCGAGGTAGCGGTACCGGTAGTGCCCGTGGGCGAGGCTGCGGACCTCGATGACGTCACCGGGGCGGGTGCGCCCCACCACGGTGCCGGAGTCCGTCAGTACGGCACCGGCCGACCTCGCCCGGTACTGGCGCAGCGTCGTGCAGGACTTCGATCCGTCGGTGAACGTGAACGCGGCGATCGACGCGCCGGCACCGATCAGCGCCCCGGTCACGACCATCGCCGCCACCCAGCGCCAGCGGGGACGGCGGTCGGACAGCAGGCCGTCCCGCAGCGGCTCGGGCATCAGCCGGATCGTCCGTACCCCGGTCTCCGACGCCCGCACCACGGTGCCGGACGCGGTGCCGGCCGGGGTCGCGTCGGCGGACCGGGCGAGATCCGTGATCGGTTCCGGATCCTCGCAGCGCGTCGAATCGTCACAGGCGCGCCGCAGCCTGACCCACCGCCGCCGCCACGCCGTCTCGTCACCGCCGAGTGCGCGGACCGTCGCCAGGGTCAGTTCCAGACTGGGTAAGCGCTTGCCCCGCAGGCCGTCGTGCAGCGTGCTGCGGGGGAGGCCGGTCAGCCGACTCAGATCCGCGTAACTCGGAGCGCCCGCAATGCTCCGCAGGGAACGTAGATCCTGGGCGAAAACCGCGATACTGTCATTTCCGCCCGGATCGGCATCTTCAGGTCTGCCTGCTACCGGTGCCCGATGAGCTGCCGTCATACGAGAGTCCATCCGCGCGTGTCCGGGTCCATCCGAACCTGTCCGAAACACTACCTCTGGCCCCGAAATCTCGCATACCACCTAGAGGGAATCGGCCCGTATGCGCAGTGGTGCTGGGCACACCTGCCCGCGCGGGACCGGCGTCATGTGCCGCCGGGCCCGCCGTATCCCCAGGACAGGAGGAAGGATGCGTCGCGCAGTGCGCCCACTCCTCGCCACCACCGTGGCGGCCGCAGGGCACCCGGCGTCGACCTCCCCGCCCGCGCCCCGCGCCACGGCCGGTTCCCGTTCCACCTGACCGCATGATCTGACGGCGCGCCGGCACCCAGTGCGGCGCACCGTCGGTGCTGGAATCCCCACCCCCGCAAGGAGGAAAGATGCGTCGCGCACTGCGTCCGCTCCTCGCCGCAACCGTGGCGACCGCCGGGCTCTCCGTGTTCACCGCCGCGCCGGCCAACGCCGACATCCACGGCTACGACACGATCGTCTGCCACGCCGACACCGCGTACATCTACCAGTACGAGGACACCTCGTCCACCCGGCTCGAGAACCTGCCCCGGGGTGCGCACTTCCACGTGTACCACGACGACGGGAACTGGAGCTTCGGCGTCCGGATCTACAACGGCATCTCCGGCTACGTGCTGGCGAGCCAGCTCTGCAGGACCTGATCCCCCCACTGTCAACGAAAGGAGGCCACGATGAACTCCGTGACCAAGCGCCGCATCGGCGCCGTGGTCGGCGCGCTCGGGATGGCCGGCACGCTGGCCCTGATCGCGACTCCGGCGAACGCCATGCCGGGCTCCAACGACCAGGTCAACCCGAGCGTCAGCGGCGACCGCCGGTGCATCGCCGCGGAGACCGTGTACCTGCGCAACTGGCCGGCCGGCCAGGCGTGGACGCAGATGTACCACAACCAGACGTTCAGCGTGTACGAGTACCGGGACTCCGGCTGGGCCCGCGGCTACGCGTGGGGCCACGTCAACAGCGACAAGAGCCCGTACGCGCCGCCGCAGGACAACATCTGGATCATCTCGTCCGCGCTGGGTGCCCGGGTCAACGACGGATCTCCCTGCCCGTGAGCCGTCGGCCCGTCCGCTAGACCGGTGGCGTGTCCCGAACCCTGCGCGGGCGCGCCACCGGGCGTCATGACCTTCTACACCCCCCTGTCCAGGAGGCACCATGCGCACCATGATGTTCCGGCTGCTCGCCGGCGCGGGAGTCACCGCCGGTCTCTGCCTGTTCGCCGCCGCCCCCGCGCAGGCCGACACGCACGGCTACGACGCGGTCATCTGCCACACCGACACGGCGTACATCTACACCTACGAGGACACCTCGTCGACCCCGCGGGACGCGCTGCCGCGCGGCGCGCACTTCCAGGTGTACCACGAGGACGGCGGCTGGCGTTTCGGCGTCCGCGAGTACAACCAGATCTCCGGTTACGTACTGGCCAGCCAGATCTGCGCGGCCTGAGCCACCGACCCTCTTCCGAAGGAGTTACCGCGATGAACGGCAAGACACTGCGCCGCGGTGCCGCGGCGGTGGCCAGCGCGGCGGTACTGGCCGGCACCTTCAGCATCGCCAGCTCGGCTCCCGCGAACGCTCAGCCGGCCATGGGTGACCGTCAGGTCAGCCCCGCGGTCAGCGGCGACCGACGCTGCGTCGTGCCCGCGACGCTCTACGTCCGCAACTACCCCGCCGGCCAGGCCTGGACCCAGCTGTACGCGGGGCAGACCTTCAGCGTCTACGAGTACCGGGACTCCGGCTGGGCCCGCGGGTTCGCCTGGGGCACCATCAACACCGACCAGAGCCCGTACGCCCCGCCGTACAACGACGTCTGGGTCGAGACCGCGGGTCTCGGCAAGCACGTCAACGACGGCTCCCCCTGCTGAGTTCGATCCCCCCGCCGACGCGACCCCCCGCGTCCGGCCCCCACTGTGTCCCCGGGCCCTCGGCCCGGGGACACAGTGCTGTCCGGGATGGACGTGGCGGCCCCGCCGTACCACCCGACCGGCGTAAGGCCGGAGCGGCGGTCCGGCATCGCTGCCCGGGCGGGCCACCCGACCGCACGACCCGCCCGGCACGGGCGACCGCCGGGATCAGCGGCGGTGGGTGGCGAGCCGGGCCGGCGTGGCCGTCGGCGCGACCTTGCGGACGAACGCCTCCCGTGCGGCGGTGAAGCCGCTGCGGTCGTCGAACATGTCGCGGGCCATCTCGGCCAGTTCCAGCGTCTCGTGGTAGTCGAGCGGTCGTGCCATCGGCTTGCGGCCGGACACGATGTCCCGCCAGGTGCTCGGCTCGGTGGACTTCTCGGCCAGTTCGTCGAGCCAGCCGTCGAAGGCCGCCGGGTCGCCGGGGCCGGCCAGGTCCACCAGCCCGATGCGCGCCGCGGCAGCGGCTCCGATCGGCAGGCACTCGGACAGCAGCCGCTCGGCCTGCTCCATGCCCACCCGTCGCGGCAGTGAGTAGCTGTGCAGCTCGGAGCCGTACAGGCCGATGTCGTAGTACGGGTTGAGGACCACGCCCGAACGGGCCACCACCAGGTCTGCGCCGAGACCGAGCATCACGCCGCCGGCACCGGCGTTTCCGGTGAACGCGGCGATGGTGACCTGCTCGTCGCCCGCCTCGATGAGTTCCCGGCAGACCAGGTTGATCGCCTTGATGTTCTCCCAGGCCATCGTCGCCGGGTCCGGTGCCGCGGAGATCTCGTTGAGGTGCACGCCGTTGCAGAACACGTCGTACCCGCCGCGAAGGACGAGGACCTTGGTGTCCTGTCTGGCGGCCCGGTGCAGTTCGCGACGCAGCCGGCAGCACTGGTCGACGCCGGCGGCACCGTTGTAGAAGCGGAACGTCAACGTGCCGATGTCGCCACGCCGTTGGTAACTGATCTCGGCCGGACCGTCGGCACGCTGCGGCACCCGGCCGATGACGTCGGCAAGGACCGTCGTGGCGGGCAGCTTCAGTCCGCCGCGTTGTCGCACGTGGCCGATCCAGAGCGCACCGGTGCCGGCGGCGACGAGCACGTACCCGTCCTGCCGGCCGATGATCTCACCGGGCCGTCCGGTGATGAGGTGATCGGTGCGGTGACCCGGCACGGAGAGCTGGTCGGACCCGCCGTCCTGGAACAGGTGCGCGTCGAACACGCTCACCGGAACGCCGCCGAGTTCGGTACGCACGCCCGGGAAGCCGTCCGCCGCGCGGATCTTACGCAGGATCTCGCCCGCGTCGTCGGACCAGCTGAAGGACCGGTCGACCTGTTTGACCAGCGGCCGCAGTCGGGCGTCCGGCACCGGGCGCACCGCCTCGTCGAGCGGTGTCGGCCGGAACGCCGGATCCGCCGCGTGCTCGACGACCTCCAGCGCACAGGCCACCGCCGCGTCCGCGACCGGGCCCGTGTACAGCGTCGACTTGCGGGGTGCCTCCGCGGGCATCGGGAACTCCCGGTGCGCCCAGATGGGCCCCGCGTCCATCTCCTCGACGGCCTGCAGGGCGGTGACGCCCCAGACCGGTACGGCGTCGGCGATGGCCCAGTCCAACGAGGACGGTCCACGGTCACCGACGGGCCCGGGATGGATGACGACCGTCGGCCACTTCGTCCAGACCTCGGTCGGTACCCGTTCTTTCAGATAGGGACAGAGAATGAGTTCCGGCTGGGCCTGGTGAACACCGTCACAGATTCTCTGTTCGTCGAGGGCGAATTCGACCGCGACATCGTGTCCGCGGTCACGTAGTTCGTCCCAGATGCGTTGTGTGAGTCCGTTGAATGCGGATACCAGCAGTAGCAGGCGCACGAGCGGAGACGTTAGCGAAGATCCGGACCGTGACGCAAATCAAGCAGGACAGGACACTCGAAGCATCGAAGTCGATCGATGCATATATGACGCGAAGTCGTCCTGGTGTGGGGCACTTTCATCGTCTAGAGTCCTGGCACAACTCGCCAAGGCGAATAGCTCCGGAAAGCGATGCCTCACCGAACTCGTCACGAATCCGCGTCCAGTTTCCGCCGAGCGCCGACCGGGTCGGCCCGCGCCAACGAAAGGCAGCTCCCGTCGTGCCGATGCACCACTTCAGTTTTGGAGCACTCACCCCGTCGCTGGCCTACCTCGCCTCGTACGTCGGTTGCCTGCTGGGGTTGCTGTGCGCGGGACGGGCGAGAGTACTCACCGGCGCGGGCCGGCGGGGCTGGCTCGCCATCGCCGCGGTGTCCATCGGTGGCACCGGCATCTGGGTGATGCACTTCATCGCCATGCTCGGATTCGGGGTCAGCAACACCCAGATCCGGTACGACATGCCGATGACGGCGGTGAGTGCGCTGGTCGCCATCGTGGCGGTCGGCGCCGGACTCGTCATCGTCGGGAACGACGCCCGCAAGGTCCACCGGATCGCCGTCGCCGGCGTGCTGACCGGCGCGGGTGTGGCCGGCATGCACTACCTCGGCATGGTCGCGATGGTGATGCCGGCGTCGCTGAGCTACGAACCGGTCCTGTTCGGCCTGTCCGTCCTCATCGCCATCGTCGCGTCCGCCGTGGCGCTGTGGTTCACCCTGGTCATCCGCGGCCGACGGGCGACCTTCGCCGCCGCCGCCCTGATGGGCGTCGCGGTCTGCGGCATGCACTACACGGGCATGGCGGCCATGCGCCTCACTCCGACGCCGGGTGTCGACGCGTCCGGCGGTACGTCGTTCGGCAACCTGATGCTGCCCCTGCTGCTGGTGGTCAGCTGCGTCACAGTGGTGCTGCTCATCTTCGTCGCGTTCTCCGCCTCCCCCGCCGAACTCGTGGCGGAGGCGGAGTTCACCACGCGGCTGCAGCGCGACATCGACGCCCGCGACCGCCGACGCCTGCCGGCACCGACCAGGCCGCGGCCGACGAACGAGCCGCTCGCCCTGCCCCAGCAGCCCACCCCGCGCCCGTACGACGGGCGTCAGGTCAGCGGAAACACCCGCAGGTACTGACCGGCGAGGTGACG
>JBAUUM010000103.1:0-5640 GCA_049582705.1 Actinocatenispora sp. | reverse complement strand
GGGCAGCGCCGCCAGCCCCATGGCGATGTTGGTGGTGACCAGGGCGCCGCCGCCGACGGCCTGTACGCCCCGGGCGAGGACCAGCCACCACAGGCCGGGTGCCAGCGCGCACAGCAGCGACCCGCCGGCGAACACCAGCACCCCGATGGTGAACAGCCGCGGGGTGCCCCACCGGTCGGCCAGCGTGCCGGACGGCAGCAGCGCGGCGGCGAACATGACCGAGTAGCCGTTCAGGATCCAGGACGCCTGCGGGAGCGTCGAGCCGGGGAAGCTGTCCAGGATGTCCGGCATCGCCACGCTGACCACGTTGAAGTCGAGCACCGTCATCACCGTGACGAGCACCGCCGCGGTGAGGGTGAACCGGCGCCGACGGGTCGCGGACACGACGGGTCAGGATCCGGCGTTCGGTCTGCGCAGGTCCCGCTTGAGAACCTTGCCGTTGTTGTTGCGGGGCAGCGCGTCGATGATCTCCAGGGCGTCCGGCGCGAACCCGGGGTTCAGTCCGGCGTCGAACACGAGCTGGCGCGCCTCGTCCAGCGTCGGCGTCCCGCCCTGGGCGACGACGAAGGCGACGGGGACCTCCCCGAGTACCGGGTCCTTCTCCCCGACCACGGCGACGTCGCGGATGTGCGGGTGGCCGAACAGGATCTTCTCCACCGTCCCGGCCGGGATGTGCAGGCCACCCTTGTTGATCATGTCCTTGGTACGGCCGATGATCTTGATCCCGCCGCGGCCGTCGGGACGGGCCACGTCACCCGTCTCGAACCACTCACCGGTCAGCAGCTGCGCGTACTGGTCCTCCGCGCCGAAGTAGCCGAGGCACTGGTTGGCGCCGCGGGTCCACAGCCGGCCCGGCTCGCCGGCCGGCACGTCGTTGCCGTCGTCGTCGACCAGCCGCAGCTCCATCCAGTCCACCGGCCGGCCGTCGCTGTGCACCGCCCAGTCGTCCGGGTCGCCCGGGAAGCCGAGCGTGACGCTGCCGTTCTCGGTCATGCCCCACAACGGATGCAGCGGCAGACCGAACACCCGCCGCACGTCCGCCGGCAGCGTCGGCGGGATCGGCGCCGAGCCGGCGACCAGTCGGCGCAGCGCCAGCGGCCGGCGCTCCGCCTCCTGCGTCTCCAGGAACGTCACCAGCAACGGCGGCACGAAGTACGCGATGGTGACCTCGTAGCGCGACATGGTCTCCAGCACCTCGTGCGGATCCCACGAATCCGTCCACACCGCCGCGGCGCCGCACAGCAGCGGGCAGGTCACGCTGTACACGAAGCCGGCCAGGCCGCCGACCGCCGCGGGCGTGGAGATCACGTCGTCCGGGCCGATCCCCATCGGCTCGTTGAACGCCAGGGTGCACGCGTACAGCGAGTTGTACGAGTGCATCACGCCCTTCGGCCGGCCCGTGGTGCCCGAGGTGTAGGTGATCTCGAACAGGTCGTCCGGCGACGGCGCGCGGCTGTCCAGCTCGTGCCGCGGCTCGCAGGCCGTACCGAGGATGTCCGTGTCGAAGTCCAGCGCCCCCTCCGGCACCGGGCCGCCCACCACGATCTGGTGTTCGAGCGTGGGGACCGTCTTGCGCAGGCCGGCGATGATCTCCGCGGTCTGCTGGTCACCGAACCGGGCGAGGGACACGGCGACCTTCGCGCCGCTGTCGGCCAGGATCAGCTCCATGTCCGCCGGCACCGTCGCCACGTGGTACGCGACCACCACCGCGCCGATCCGGGCGCAGGCCAGGATCACGACGTTGGACTGCCACTGGTTGCCCACCTGGTTGGCGACCCGGTCACCCCGCTCGACGCCCAGGTCCACCAGCGCCGCCGCGACCCGGTCGACACGCTCCGCAAGCTCCGCGTACGTCAGGGTGACATCGGGCCCGTCGCTGGTCTTCCAGAAGTGCGTCGCCAGGGCCAACCGGTCCGGCATCTCCCGGGCCAGCCGCTTCAGGTCGTCGGTGAAGGTCTCGGAGCGCCGCCACGCGCCCCGCGCGTAGTGCCGTTCCGCGAACTCCGACCGGGCAGTCTCCACCATGTGAACGCCCTTTCCGGGAGGTGTTCCGCATTCTCCCGAATCACACGAACCGAAGCAATACCGCCGACCGGGCCACGAACGGGCACCCCGACAGGCCGCCCGCGGCCGCCGCGGGTACCCGGATTCGCCGTTCCGGTTGCGGCCACCGTCACGGAGAGGTGGAGTTGCCGTATGGGTGACATCCTGGTGGGCACCGCGTCCTGGACCGACCGGACCCTGCTCGAATCCGGTTGGTACCCACCGGGGGCCGACAGCGCGGAGAAGCGGCTCGGCTACTACGCCACCCGGTTCCCGCTCGTCGAGGTGGACGCCACCTACTACACCCCGCCGGCGGAACGCACCTGCCAGCTGTGGGCCGAGCGGAGCCCGGCCGGATTCACCTTCAACATCAAGGCGTTCAGCCTGCTCACCGGCCACCCGACCCGGGTCAACTCGATCTACAAGGACCTGCGGCCCGAGACCGACAAGCGCAACGTGTACCTGACCGACCTCTCCGCGCAGACCGTGGAGGACTGCTGGACCCGGTTCCTGTCCGCGCTCGACCCGCTGATCGACGCCGGCAAGCTCGGCGCGGTGCTGTTCCAGTACCCGCCGTGGTTCACCATCCGCGGCGACAACAAGCAGTACATCCTGGAGTGTCTGCACCGCTGCGCACCGATACCGGTCATGGTGGAGCTGCGGCACTCCAGCTGGTTCCACGGCGCCAACGCCGACGAGACCATCAGCTTCCTGCGCGGGCACGACATCCCGTACGTCGCGGTGGACATGCCGCAGGGTCACAAGTCGTCGGTGCCGCCGGTACTCAAGGCCACCGCCGAGCTGGCCGCCGTCCGGTTCCACGGCCACAGTGCACAGTGGACGAGCAAGGACATCTACCAGAAGTTCGGCTACCTGTACACCGACGAGGAACTCGCCGGCTGGGCGCCGCAACTCACCGAACTGTCCGCCGAGGCCGCCCGCACCCACGTACTGCTCAACAACTGCTACTCCGACTACGCCCAGCGCAACGCGAGCCAGCTCGTCGACCTGCTGACCGCCGAGGGCGCCGACGTCCGACAACCCTGACCGCCCGCGCACCACCCGCTGGGCGCCACCCCCGAACTGTGCAGGGAAACGCCGACCCGTTCGGCGAGCCACTGCACAGTTCACGAGGAGCCCCTGTTCTGTGCAGCGACACACCGACTCGTACGGCGAGCCGCTGCACAGAACGCACCGGGCTCGCCGAGCGGGCAGTGCCCGCCGGGTGGGTCAAGTACCGGCCGGGGCAGACGGCGGTCGGGTGCGGTCAGGCCCGCCCCACTGCCCCGTGGGCATTTTCCCGTTTTCTACAGTTCGCCACGTTTCCCCGGAAACGTACAAAGCGGGAAAATGCCCCTTTGGATAGCCGCCATTTATGCATTTGCCCGTTTTCTACAGTTTGCGAGACCGGGACAATACGTAGAAAACGGGAAAATGCCCGAAGAGGTGGCGGGAGCCGCGCAAGAGGTCGGTGTCCGGGCAGCTCACGGGCTGGGCAGGCCGTACGTGAGTTCGGTGTCGGGGTACGGCTAGCGGCGCGGTGGGGACAGAGGCAGGCGCAGGGCGGCGGGGGCGTCGGACGGTACTGCCGGGTGGGCCGGCCGTACCGGGGTGACCTGCTGGTACGCCTCGCCCAGCGGCGGTCGCGGGTCGGCGTCGTCCCGGTTGGGCCACAGCGACATGGCCCGCTCGGCCTGGGCGGTGATGGTCAGCGACGGGTTCACGCCGAGGTTGGCGGAGACCGCCGCGCCGTCCACCACGTGCAGGCCGGGATGCCCGTACACCCGGTGGTAGCCGTCCACCACGCCGCTGCCCGGGCCGTCGCCGATCGGGCAGCCGCCCAGGATGTGCGCGGTGAGCGGGATGTTCATGATCTCGCCCCAGGTGCCGCCCGCGTCGCCGCCGATGAGGTCGGCGAGCCGGCGCACGGCCTCGTTGCCGGCCGGGATCCAGGACGGGTTGGGCCGGCCGTGGCCTTGCTGACTGGTCAGTTTGCGCCCGCCGAACAGGGTGCGCCGCTGACGTACCGTCAGCGAGTTGTCCAGCGACTGCATGACCAGGGCGATCACGGTGCGCTCGGACCACTTGCGGACCAGCAGCGCCCGGCCGAACGCCGCCGGGTGCCGTACGGCCTCGCCCAGCCAGGTCAGCGCGCGGGGCCACGGCTTGCCGCCGTCGGTGAGCAGGGTCTGCAGCAGGCCCATCGCGTTGGAGCCGCGGCCGTACCGGACGGGTTCGATGTGGGTGTGCTCGTCCGGGTGGAACGAGCTGGTGATGGCGACGCCCTGGGTGAAGTCGGTGTCCGGGCGCCGGGACCGGGCCCCCACGATCGACTCGGAGTTGGTCCGGGTCAGGGTGCCGAGCTGCGCGGACAGTCGGGGCAGTACGCCGTCGGCCCGCATCCGGTGCAGCAGCCGCTGGGTGCCGAGGGCGCCCGCGGCGAACACCACCTGCCCGGCGGTGAACACCCGGCGGTTCGCCGCCCTGCGGCCCCCGGTCGCGGTCCGGACCACCTCGATCCGGTATCCGCCGCCCGACCTGGGCCGTACCGCGGTGACGGTGCTGAGCGGGTGGATCGTGGCGCCGGACTGCTCGGCCAGGTACAGGTAGTTCTTCACCAGGGTGTTCTTCGCGTTGTGCCGGCAGCCGGTCATGCACTCGCCGCATTCGGTGCAGCCGGCCCGATCGGGTCCGGCGCCGCCGAAGTACGGGTCCGGTACGGTCCGGCCCGGCTCGCCGAAGAACACGCCGACCGGCGCGGTGTGGTAGCTGTCGCCGACGCCCATCTGCTCGGCGACGGTCCGCATCGCCTCGTCGGACGGGGTGTGGCCGGCGTAGCGGACCACGCCGAGCATCCGTTCGGCCTGGTCGTAGTACGGTGCCAGCTCGCCGGCCCAGTCGGTGATGCCGGACCACTGCGGGTCGCGGAAGAACGCGTCCGGTGGACGGTAGAGCGTGTTGGCGTACACCAGCGACCCGCCGCCCACGCCCGCGCCGGACAGCACCAGCACGTTGCGGAGCAGGGTGATGCGCTGGATGCCGAAACAACCCAGTCGGGGCGCCCACAGGAACCGCCGCAACCGCCAGGAGGTTTCCGGCAGCTCGTCGTCGGCGAAACGGCGTCCCGCCTCCAGGACCGCGACCCGGTAGCCCTTCTCGGTGAGGCGCAACGCGGCCACGCTGCCGCCGAAGCCGGAGCCGATCACGACCACGTCGTACTCTGCGTTGCTTCCTGTCCCGCCCATCGCACTCCTCAGCCTGCCACCGGATTTGCGCCGATGGACAATGATCCCCCGTATGGCACCTGATGGGTAGCGTCGGCGTCGCGCGCAGCGCGGGGTCGGTGACGCCGGGAGACCGGAGCGCCGCACCGCCGGTCGGGGCCGTCCGGGCATGGGCAGTGTGCAGCTGTAGGGCGTGGGGTATCACCGGTACGCGGGGAGGAGGGAGACGATCATGGCCGCGGAGCGGTTCGAGGTCGACACCGACCAGTTGCGGAGCGCAGCCGCCCGGCTGAGCGAGATGGGCCAGCGGCTCGGCCACCCCGCTCCGCCCGCGCTCGGCGCCGACGAGCGGGCGGCGTCTGCCGCCGACGGC
>JBAUUM010000102.1:0-2440 GCA_049582705.1 Actinocatenispora sp. | reverse complement strand
GTCCGCGCCGGAGCCGGTCAGGTCGCCGGCGCCGCCGTGGTCGGCCGGCAGTTCCAGGATGGCGTGCTCGTTGGTGCCGCTGATACCGAAGGAGGAGACACCCGCGCGCCGCGGCCGCTCGACCGCCGGCCACGGACTCGACTCGGTCACCAGCCGTACGGCGCCCGCGGACCAGTCCACATGCGACGAGGGCCGGTCGGCGTGCAGCGTCGCCGGCAGCGTGCCGTGCCGCATCGCCTGCACCATCTTGATGATCCCGGCGACACCGGCGGCGGCCTGGGTGTGCCCGATGTTCGACTTGACCGACCCGATCCACACCGGACGGTCCGGGTTCCGGTCCCGGCCGTACGTGGCCAGCAGGGCCTGCGCCTCGATCGGGTCGCCCAGCGCGGTACCGGTGCCGTGGGCCTCGACCGCGTCGACGTCGGTGGCGTCGAGACCCGCGTTGGTCAACGCCTGCCGGATCACCCGCTGCTGGGACGGCCCGTTCGGCGCGGTGAGCCCGTTGGACGCGCCGTCCTGGTTGATCGCGGTGGCCCGGACCAGGGCCAGTACCGGATGCCCGTTGCGCCGCGCGTCGGACAGCCGTTCCACCAGCAGCATGCCGGCGCCCTCGGCGAGTCCCATGCCGTCCGCAGCGTCGGAGAACGGCTTGCACCGGCCGTCGACGGCGAGGCCGCGCTGCCGGCTGAACCCGACGAACGGCGCCGCCGAGGCCATCACGGCCGCGCCGCCGACCAGCGCCAGCGCGCATTCGCCGCGGCGCAGCGCCGCGGTGGCCAGGTGCAGCGCGACCAGCGAGGACGAGCAGGCCGTGTCGACGCTGACCGCCGGACCCTCCAGCCCGAACGTGTACGCGATCCGGCCGGAGGCCACGCTGGTCTCGGTGCCGGTGATCAGGTGGCCCTCGATGCCCTCCGGTACGGTGCCGGCGCCGCCGGCGTAATCGTTGGTGCTCACCCCGACGAAGACGCCGGTCGTGCTGCCGCGCAGGGCGGCACGGTCCAGCCCGGCGCGTTCGAACGCCTCCCAGGCGGTCTCCAGCAGCAGCCGCTGCTGCGGGTCCATCGCCAGGGCCTCGCGCGGCGAGATGCCGAAGAACGTCGCGTCGAACTGCCCGGCGTCGGTGAGGAAGCCGCCCTCCTGCACGTAGCTCGTGCCGATCCGCTCCGGGTCCGGGTCGTAGAGCTCGGCGAGGTTCCAGCCGCGGTCGGTCGGGAACGGGCGGATCGCGTCGGATCCGTCGGCGAGCAGCCGCCACAGGTCCTCCGGCGACCGCACGCCGCCCGGGTACCGGCAGCTCATGCCGACGATGGCGATCGGGTCGTCGTCGGCGACCTGGGTCGCCACGGCCGCCTGGTCGCCCTCGGCGCCGAACAGCTCGTCCCGCAGGTGCCGGGCGAGGGCCTCGGCGTCCGGGTAGTCGAAGATGACGGTGGTGGGCAGCGCCAGACCGGTCGCCGCGGTCAGGCCGTTGCGCAGTTCGATCGCGGTGAGCGAGTCGAAGCCGAGTTCCTTGAACGGCCGCCGGGGGTCGATCGCCTCCGCACCGCTGTGCCCGAGCACGGCGGCGGCGCGGGAACGGACCAGCTCGCGCAGCAGCCGCTCCCGTTCGGCCGGTTGCTGGTCGGCCAGCTGCCGGGCCAGGGTCGAGTCCCGTGGTCCGGTGTCCGCCTCCCGGGCCAGTACGGCGGCGACCTCGGGAATGTCCTGCAGCAGCGGGCGGGACCGCGCCGCGGCGAACGCGGGCAGGAAGCTCTCCCAGTCCACGTTGGCCACGGTCAGCGTGGTCTCGTCGGCGTCGACGGCCTGGTGCAAGGCGGACAGGGCCAGGTCGGTGGCCATGAACGGGATGCCGCGCCAGTTCACGCTGTCCCGCGCACCGGCCGCGGTCATGCCGCCGCTGTCCGGGCTCCACATGCCCCAGGCGACGGCGGTACCGGCCAGGCCCCGGGCCCGCCGGTTCTCGGCGAGGGCGTCCAGGTAGGCGTTGGCCCCGGCGTACGCGCCGTGCTCGCCGCTGCCCCAGACGCCGGCCACCGAGGAGAACAGGACGAACGCGTCGAGAGTCGGGGCGTCGAACACCGCGTCCAGGTTCGCGGCGCCGACCAGCTTCGCGGCGCTGCCGTCCGCGAACCCGGTCAGGTCGAGGTCGGCGATCCGGCCGAGCAGGCCGACGCCGGCGGTGTGCACGACCGTCCTGATCGGACCGTCCTGGTCCTGCAGCCGGTCGACGAGCGCGGCGAGCTGGGCGCGGTCGGTGACGTCGCAGGATGCCACCGTGACCCGGGCGCCGAGGTCACCGAGTTCCTCGGTCAGTTCCGCGACGCCCGGCGCGTCCGTGCCGCGCCGGCTGACCAGGACCACGTGCCCGGTGCCGGTACGGGCCAGCCACCGCGCGGTCTGCGCGCCCAGCCCGCCGGTGCCGCCGGTGATCAGC
>JBAUUM010000101.1:0-2314 GCA_049582705.1 Actinocatenispora sp. | reverse complement strand
AGCCGAGACGTTCCTGGCTGCGGTCCTGGGTGGCGACCAGGACGTCCAGCAGCATCTCCTGCAGCCGGATCCGGGTGTCCCGGGCGTGCGGCGCCGACCACAGGTTCTCCAGCTCCCGCGGATCGTCGACCAGGTCGTACAGCTCGCCGGTGCGTTCCCGGTCCGTGGCCGGCGCCCCGTGGTGCGCGATCAGCTTCCACCGGTCGTGCCGCAGCATCGTGGTGTGCACCGCCGGGTCGTACGGATGCCCGCTGTTGCGGTACTCGCACAGCGCCCAGTCGCGGGTCCACGCGCCGGTCTCGCCGCGGGCCAGGCCGAGCAGGCTCTCCCCCTGACCGCGACGTAGCGGCGGCAGCCCGGCCGCGGCCAGGAACGTCGGCGCCAGGTCGATCCACTGGACGAACTCGGCGCGGCGTTCCCCGGCCGGCAGCACGTCCGGCCAGCGCATGATCAGCGGCACCCGTACCGCGCAGTCGTACATCATCGGGCCCTTGAGCATGAGCTGGTGGTCGCCGAGCATCTCGCCGTGGTCGCTGGTGAACACGACCAGGGTGTTGTCGGCCAGGCCCTGCTCCTCCAGCGTGTCCAGGATCCGCGCCACCTCGTCGTCGACGAGCGTGACCATCGCGTAGTACGCGGCCTTGACCTCCTGCAGTTCCTGCTCGCTGTAGGTGGTGTAGCCGCGGGCGTGTCCCGCGTACGACTCGTGCGAGGCCTCGGTGAGGATCGGCGGCTTGTCGTCGAGTTCACCGGGCCGGGTCACCGGGCGGGACAGGCTCGCCGGGTCGTACCGGTCCGTGTACTCCTTCGGCGCGCCGAAGCCGTGGTGCGGGTCGAAGAAGTTGGCCACGAAGCAGAACGGGCGGTTCTGTTCCCGGCCGGAGGTGAGGAACTCGACGGTCTCGTTGCCGATCCACCGGCTGTAGTGCGCCTCGGTCGGCATGGTGTCGAACGTGACCGGTGAGGAGGGGTCGTTGGCGGCCTCGTACAGCTCGGGCCGGGTGGACCGCAGCCAACGGTGGTAGTGGTTCTCCGAGGAGCCCGGGTACGGGTCGTGCGCCCACCGGAACACCCGGAACCCGTCGTCGTGGCGGGGTTCGGTGCGCCCGCCGAAACAGGACTCCAGGTGGAACTTGCCGACCAGGCCGCAGTCGTACCCGGCGTCGGCGAGTTCGCGGGTGAACATCCGCTCGGTGTCGGGCAGCCCGACGCCGTTGGCCCACAGGCCATGCGAGTGCAGGTACCGCCCGGTCATCAGGCTGGCCCGGGACGGCGCGCACACCGGGGCCTGCACGTAGCAGTTCTCGAACAGCACGCCCTGGGCGGCGAGCCGGTCCAGTGCGGGGGTGGCGATCTCGTCGTTGCCGGCGGCCCGGACGGCGTCGAATCGCTGTTGGTCGGTGCAGAGGAACAGGATGTTCGGTGCCCCGGCCGGGCCGGTCGACTCTGTCATGACTTCACCGCTCCAGCGATCCCTTCGACGAAATACCGTTGCAGGACGACGAACAGCACCACGACCGGCAGCAGCGAGATGACCGCGGCGGCGGCCATGCCCGACCAGTCCACCGAGTTCTCCCCGGTGAAGGCGAGCATGCCGACCGACAGGGTGCGCAGGTCCGGCCGGCTGAACGTGAACACCAGCGGCAGGAAGAACGCGTTCCACGTCGCCAGGAACGTCAGCAGCGTGACGGTCGCGGTGACCGGCATCGACAGCGGCAGCATGATCCGGCGGAACACGGCGAGGAAGCCGGCGCCGTCGATGACGGCGGCCTCCTCCAGTTCGCGGGGCAGGCCACGGAAGTAGCCGGCGTAGAGCAGGATCGCCGCGACGTTCGCGCCGCCGGACAGCGCCACGATCATGCCGGACAGCGAGTTCAACAGGCCGAGTTGGTACGAGATCTCGACGACGGGGATGATCGTGTACCCGGTGGGCACGAACAGCGTGAAGACCAGCACCGCCATGACGAGCTTGCGGCCCATGAAGCGGAACCGGCCCAGCACGTAGCCGGCCATCGCGCAGCGCACCACCACGATCACGACGGTCGCCACGGTCACGATGACGGTGTTGAGCAGGTACCGGCCGAAGTGCGCGTCGCTCCACGCCCGCTGGTAGTTGCTCCAGACCGGCGAGTCCGGTACCAGTTTCAGGCCGGCGGAGAAGACCTCCAGCGGGTTCTTCAGCGACGCGGACACCATCCACAGGAACGGGTAGATCCACAGTAGACAGCCGATGGCCACGAACGCCGCCGCGATCCACCAGGGCAGCCGGCGCAGTACGCGCCCGGTACGCCCGCGCCGCCGCGTCGGCGTGCTC
>JBAUUM010000100.1:0-1761 GCA_049582705.1 Actinocatenispora sp. | reverse complement strand
GCGCCGGCGAATTCGCGGGTCCCTTCTCGGCATCCCACCCCTGGGCCGTTGATCGTGGTGGCGTCGGCGGCGTGGTCGGCGGCGATCGCGGTCTGGGCGCGGCGGGCCGCGTCGGCGGTGTCGGCGTGGGTGGCGCTCGGGACCGGGCCGAGCGAGCCGACGTCGATCTGCTTGGCCTTCACCGAGCCCGGCACCAGGCGGCTGCCGGGAATCGTCCCGACCTGCAGGCGGTTGCCGGGCAGCGAGCCGACCGTGAGCCGGTTACCGGGCAGAGATTTGACTCGGATCGTGCGGCCATCGATCTTCGTCGCCGCCAGCACCGTGCCGCCGAGCGCGACGAAGAGGGCTAGGCATGCGATCAGCAGGGCGGGCGAGGGACGGGACAGTCGCCGTTTCATCTGACACCTCCATCGGACGAGGACTCCCCGATTGCTCAGGGATAGTCTGGGCGGCGGCAGCCTAATAGACTCGCGGCCACATACGGTCGGTGGTCAAGGGAAGTCCGGTGCGAAACCGGCGTGGTCCCGCCACTGTGACCGGGTCGAGGAGGTCGCGGACGCCGTCACAAGCGTCGGCCACTGGGGGCGCAACCGCCCCCGGGAAGGCGCGGCTCACCCCAAGCCCGGAAGCCAGGAGACCTGTCCCCGGCCAGCCAATACGACCCTCGAGGAAAGGGTGGCTCATATGCCAAGACTGATGCAACTCCGTACTGCCGCCGTGTGCGTACTCGCCCTCTGCGTGACCGTGGCCTTCGCCGCGAGCGCATCGGCCAAAGGCTTCACCGCCACCCTGCGGGTGGTGGGCGCGGGCAAAGAGGTGCTCGCCGAAAAGGAAGTCAAGACCACCGACATCTCGGTCAAGACGAGCAAGCAGGCGACCTGCTTCGGCTCCGGGACCGGCGGCAGCGGCAAGTCCGTCGCCCTGCCGGGCAACACCGCGCTAGGGCTGCTCGCGGTCGGCGCCAAGTCGACGCCGAAGATCGCGCCGCTCTCGCTCACCGACCACTTCAGCTTCGGGCTGGGGCTCTGCGGGATCGGCAAGAGCAAGGCCAAGGGCGAATCGTCCTGGTACGTGAAGATCAACCACAAAGGCACTTCCACCAGCGCCGACAAGGCGAAGATCAAGGCCGGTGACGAAGTCCTCTTCGACCTCGCGCCGGGCTACCCGTACCCGGACGAGCTGGTCGTGGCGGCGCCGGAAGAAGCGACCGCCGGGGTGCCGTTCACGGTCCACGTCTACGCCTACAACGAAAAGGGCAAGCGCAGGCCGGTCCAGGGCGCGGCGGTGACCGGGGCGATCGGCCCGACCGACAAGCAGGGCAAGGTCTCGATCACGCTGACCAAGCCGACGGCGCTGCTCGCCGGGCTCGGCGAAGACATCCCGTCGGCGGCCGTGCCGGTGTGCCTCGCCGGTCAGTGCCCCGCCGGTAGCTGAGCGTGGGGCGCCGCGGTCCGGCGGTCGCGATCGTGCTGCTCCTTCTCGGAGTGGCGCTCGTGGCCGCCGGCTGCGGGCTCGGCCCCGGCTCCGGGGTCGGCACGGTCGACCTGACCGTGACGCGTGAATTCGGTGCGGTGAAGATGTCGGAAGCCTCAGGAGAGGCGAACGAATCCGACACGGTGATGCGCTTCCTCGAAGGCAACGACGAAATCGAGACGCGCTACGGCGGCGGCTACGTGAAGTCGATCGACGGCGTGTCGGAAGACGAACGCGGCGGCCATCCCTACGACTGGTTCTTCTACGTCGACGGGATCGAGTCGCCGG
>JBAUUM010000099.1:0-14616 GCA_049582705.1 Actinocatenispora sp. | reverse complement strand
AGCCGACGGACGGATGGGTTGGCGGCCGGTGGCGGCGCAGCCTGGCTGGGCGGCGGGGAACTGGCTGTGGTGGCCGGCCGGTGATCCACTTCACCTGTCGTCGCCGGCCCGGCCACCGCCACCGGTTCGGGGCCGGGTAGCTGCGGACAAACCGCCCACAACTCTGCGTTGCGGCTGGGTGGTCCTGCGTGGCTGGTGCGGCGGGACGGGGTATCGGTTTCGCCCCGCCCGGGTCGTCGTGCTAAGTTCTTCTCCGTTGCGCCGCTAGCTCAACTGGCAGAGCAGCTGACTCTTAATCAGCGGGTTCGGGGTTCGAGTCCCTGGCGGCGCACCAAAGCCCAGGTCCTAGACCTGGGCTTTTTTTCTTCCCAAGATCAACATGCTGCCCAAGATCGATGCTCGTCACGATCGACCGACCACGGGCATCACGGCGACGATGACGCTCCCGCCACCGTCCGGGCGGCCGGGATTAATCCGTCGATGATCACCGTACCGACTGTTAGCGTCGCGTCATGTTCGCCACCGACCGGGTCCGGCTGCGCCCACCCACGCCCGACGACGCGCCGGACATGTTCCGCCTGCGCGCCGACCCCGAGCTGCACCTGATCGCCGACGACGGGCCGTTCCTGCCGCGTCACGTCGGCCAGATCCGGGCCCGGCTGGAGAAGCAGGTCACCGAGCCACCCGACGGCGAGACCTGGGTGCCGCTGGTTGCCGAGACCGTGGCCGACGGCACGTTCCTGGGTGACAGCGTGCTGTGGGGGATCAATGCGTTCAACCGGTACGCCCACCTCGGCATGTCGCTGCTCCCCGAGGCACGCGGCCAGGGGTACGGCACCGAGGTGATCGGGCTCCTCTGCCGGTACGGCTTCCGCAACCGCAACCTGCGCCGCCTGGAACTGGAGACGTTGGCCAGCAACACGGCGATGCGGCGGACCGCGGAGAGGTGCGGCTTCACGCACGAGGGCACCCAGCGGGAACGTGAGTACGACGGGGACGGCTTCACCGACCTGGTGACCTACGGCCTGCTCCGGCGCGACTGGACGCCGTAGCTGGGCGGCGCATCGCCCAGCACGTGCGTCGCGCACCGGCGCGCGTGGGTGCGGATCGTGGGAATCGTTGGGGTAGGCCGTGATCTTGCGCCCATCGTCACCTCGGTGACCGAGCCGCGGCGCTCGGTTAGGCTGCATCCGTGGCATATCTGGGATCCGTCGCGTGGCCGCCCGCCCCGATCAGGACCGAGAGGCTCGTGCTCCGGGAGCCCGAGGCCCGGGACCGTGCGGCCGTCATCGAGCTGTTCGCCTCGGCAGAGGTGGGCACCTACGTCGGTGGCCATCAACCGCGTGACGCCCTTGAGCGCGCCGTGCCCGAGGTGCCCAAGCGGCGCCCCGGCCTTTTCGTGGTCGACCTCGACGGAGCGATGATCGGCACCGTCACGATCGAGTGGCACGACGCGGCAGAGTCGGGTCCCGTCCGTCCGGGTGCCGGCAAGCCCGAGCTCGGTTACCTGTTCCTGCCCCGGTCCTGGGGACACGGGTACGCCGCGGAGGCGTGCGCGGCGGCACTCGACTGGTTCACCGGCGTACTTCCCGGCGAGTCGGTGGTGCTCTACACCCAGACCGCCAACGACCGCTCGATGCGCCTTGCGATGAAGCTGGGGTTCACCGAGGTCGAGCGGTTCGAGGAGTACGGCGCCGAGCAGTGGTGCGGTGAGCGGTCCTCGGTCGCACCGTCCGGCTGAACCCGTGCTCGACCGCGCGGCGGATCGGACGGTGACGCCGGATCGACGACGACTCCGAGACGGAGCGGCCCTCACTTCACGACGGTGACCGTGACCTCGGGCAGAGCGCCCACCGGTGAGTTCATGAGCGCGGTCGAGCTCGTTCCGAGGCGCCGTCATCACGAATCGAATGGTCGACAAACAGTGTCGAAAGGCATATTCGAGGGATTCTTCGTAATCCGCTGCGATACAGAAGTTCCTGGGTTTCGACCCGGATGTCACGGCGACGATGAGCACCCGGAACGCATGGAAGAAGTTGCGAGGAAAGAGCCGACGACCTGGACCACGTCACCAGGGCGATGATTCTCGGCGAACCCGGGCGGCTGATCGGTCCCGTGATCCGCAGGTACCACGTGGACACGCAGGCCACGTTCCCCGCTGTGGTTCATACCTGAGCCCGGGGCACGTTCGCGGCCCGGCATGCACGGTCCCGGGCCGCGCCACCGGCGGCGGGACGGCTGGTGCTCGATCGTCAACTCCGATGCACGGGAACCTCATTGCACCAGGCAACCGCGTGTCGGAATCATGTCGGGCATGGCTGATCGGATCTGGCGCACCGCGTTGCCCTGGCGGTACGGCGGCGAGGTCGGCCTCGTGCTCGACGTCGCCCGTCCACGCCGCCCCGGGCTGCGCGTGGAAGTTGCCGGGCAAGGGCGGTTCCTGCTGAGCCAGGGGGGTGAGCCGGTCCTGTTCGCCCAGGTCGACAGCGACCGCTACGGGGTGACGGTGCGACGGACCGGCAGGTACCGCTCGCCGCTGCCACCGGCGCGGGCGGATGAGGGCCGCCGCATCGCCGGTCCGGCGCGCTGGGCCCACCGGTACGCCGACCACCTCGATGGCCCGGACGGGCCGCTGCACGCCGGACGCTGGTTTCTCCGGGCCGTCTCGCTCCCCGGGTACACCTGGCACGAGGACCTGGTGGACGGCTGGTCGCGGGAGTACCTCGACTGGTTGGGCAACGGCTGGAACGGTGTCGTCCCGTTGCGCCGTCTGTCCGATGTGGACAGCAGTCGGGTCCGGGCGTTCCGTCAGCGGGTCGTGACCGGCACTCTCGCGCCCGTGCTGCTGTGGTGGATCAGCGGCCTCGACGGGTACGTGCTGCTCGACGGGCATGATCGGGCCGTGGCCGCGCTCGCCGAAGGTGTCACACCGCCGGTCCTGGTCCTCGCCCTCGGCATGTCCACCCAGGACCAGGCGGCGCTGTCCACGACCATCACCGACCGGCACCAGCAGATTGTCGACGCGCTACCGCCGCGCGGCACTCCCGCCGCCGACCGGCAGCACGAGGCGGTGTCACGCAGCTACGCGTACGCTGCCGCCGAGCTCCCCACGTGGACCACACGCACCCGCGCGTGGCCATTACCCGGCGGCGTCAGCGCCTGGGACGCGCTCGCCGCCGCGTCCGACTGACCCGTACTCCGCTCAGCACGCGTCACGACACGAAGCGCAGCACGCGTCACGACACGAACCAAGATGATCATCGTCAACTTCCCCCAACCCGCGGCGTAGCTGCCGCATTGACTCTCTGCAGCATGCTGGACACCGGTGTCGTGCCCGTGCCGGGGCCGTGGGGGTGAGGAGGACGGGTGGAGTTCGGTGTACTGGGGCCGTTCCGGATGTGGCGGCAGGGCCAACCGTGGGAGGTCTCAGCGGCGAGGCACCGAACACTGCTCGCCACGCTCGTCCTGCATGCGAACGAGGTCGTGTCGGTGGACCGGCTCATCGAGATCGTCTGGGGCGCGGAGCTGCCGAGCCGGCCGAAGGCCGCCCTCCAGACCTACGTGACCAGGCTGCGCCGGGTGCTGGCCGAGGCCGGCAGCGCCGCGTCCATCCGGCGTCAGCAGCCCGGATACCGGCTGGACGTCCGGCCCGACCAGGTCGACCTGACCCGGTTCACCGCGCTGGTCCAGGCAGCCGACCTGGCCGCCGAGCGGGCCGACGTCGACAGCGAGACGCGGCACCTGCGCGACGCGCTGGCCCTGTGGCGTGGCGAGCCGCTCGCCGGCATCGAATCCGACACGCTGCACCGGGAGATCCTGCCGCGGCTGGCCGAGCAACACCTCCGGGTACTGCGCCGGAGGATCGAGTTGGAGCTGCGGCAGGGCCGGCACACCGAGCTGGTTCCCGAGCTGGTGGCGCTGACGGAGCGGTACCCGTTGCACGAGCAGCTGGCCCAGTTGCTGATGCTGGCGCTGTACCGGTGTGGTCGGCGGGCCGAGGCGCTGGAGACGTACCGGTGCCTGACCCTCCGGCTGACCGACGAACTCGGCATCGACCCGGCCGGTGAACTGCAGGACCTGCACCGGGCGGTGCTCAACGACACGGTGCCCGGACCGGATGAGCCGGCACCGACCCGCGAACCGGTGCACCGGCAGCCCGAACCGGCCGGCTGGCTCGGCCAGTGCCGGCTGCCACCGGACGTCGTGGATCTGGTTGGCCGGGACCACGCCGTGGCCGAGCTGACGGAACAGCTGCGTCCCAACGGCACCGTGGTACCGATCGTGACGGTCTCCGGTGGGCCGGGGGTCGGCAAGACCGCGCTGGCCGTACGGGTCGCGCACCGGCTGCGCGCCGACTACCCGGACGGGCAGTGGTACGTGCGGCTCGACGGCGCCAGTACCAGCGCCCGGTCGGCCGGCCAGGTCCTGCACGAGTTGCTCCGTACGGCCGGGGTGGACAGCGCGGACATCCCCGACGACGCGGCCGAGCGGGCGGGTCTGCTGCGCGGCCGGCTCACCGACCGGCGGGTCCTGCTGCTGCTCGAGGACGCCGCCGACGCCGGCCAGGTGCAGCCGCTGCTGCCCGGCACACCGGGCAATGCGGTCCTGCTCACCAGCCGGTCCGCGCTCGGTGGATTGACCGTCCTGGCGGGGGCACGGCGGCACGTGCTGCCGCTGCTGGACCACCGCGACGCGACGAGGCTGCTCGTCCGCCTCGTCGGCCGGGCCCGTGCCGACCACGAACCAGCTGCGGTCGACGAGCTGGCTCGGCTGTGCGGTGGGCTGCCGCTGGCCCTGCGCATCGCCGCGGCGAACCTGGCCGAGCGCTCCGCCGCCGGGATCGGCGAGTACGTCACCGAGCTGCGTGGCTCCGGTCCGCTGGCGTTGTCGGCGCCCGGTGATCCGCAGGTCGCGGTACGCGCCGCGTTCGACCTGTCGTACGCTTCGCTGCCCGCCGAGCGGCAGCGCGCGTTCCGGCTGCTCGGCCTGGCTCTGGGCACCGACGTGAGTCGGGAGGCGGCGGCGCTGTGGGCGATGCCGGTCGCACGGGCCGGGTCGGTCCTCGCGGCGCTGGCCGCGGCGAGCCTCGTCGATCGGCTGTCCGAGGACCGGTACCGGTTGCACGACCTGATCCGGCGCTACGCGCAGGACCGGGTCGGTGTCGAGGAGACCGCCGCGGGCCGCGCGGACGCGATGCGGCGGCTGCTGGGCTGGTACCTGCGCACCGCGCGCGCCGCCGTCGCCGCGCTGGGCCACACGAACCTGCCGTTGCCCGACGAGCCGGACCCGGGGGAGGCCGACCCGTTCGACACCGCCACCGCGGCGGCCTCGTGGCTGGACACCGAACGCGATCTCGTCGTGCTGGCCATCGAGTACGCCGCCGAGCACGGGCCGGCGCCGTACGCCTGGCACCTGGCCGAGGCGATCCGCCCCGACCTGCACCAGCGGTACCACCTGGACGCCTGCGAGCGGGCCGTTCGGGCAGCGCTGCGCGCCGCCGGGGAGCGCCCCGCCGTCACGGCGGTGCTGCACCTCTCCCGGGGTACCGCACGTTTCCTGGCGGGCCGGCCCGAGCAGGCCCTGGACAGCTGGGCGACCGCCGTACGAGACGCGGACGTCGCGGCGGAGCCGGAGGTACGGGCGAAGGCGCTGACCAACCTGGGTTACGCCCACCTGGAGCTGGGTGAACTGACCGCGGCCGAGGCCCGGCTCGCCGAGGCCAGCCGCGTCACCGACCAGCCGGAACTGCGCGCCGGCCTGTCCAACGCACTCGGTGTGGTGTCGCTGGAACGGGGTCGACTGCGCGAGGCGCGCCAGCGGTTCGCGGACGCCGCGGCGGCCTCGCTCCAGACCGGCAACGAGCGGATGGAGAAGGCCGCCCGGGAGAACCTCGGCGAGGTCGACCTCGAACTGGGTGACTACCGGCGCGGCGTCGACGAGCTGCGCGGCGCTCTGCGGCTGGCCCGGCTGCTGGGGGCGGCCGAGGCCGAGGCACCACCGCTCATCGGTCTGGGCAAGGCGTTCCGGCTGACCGGCGAGCTGACCCGGGCTAACCGCGACGCCACCCGGGCGCTGACCGTGGCGCGGGACACCGGGCAGCCGCGGTTCGAGGTGGACGCGCTCAACGAACTCGGCCTGATCGCGGGAGACCAGGGCTTCCCGGAACTCGCCCAGGAACGGTTCGGGCAGGCCCGCAGCCTGGCCACCCGGCTCGGCTACCAGCGCGCGGTGGCCGAGTCGCAGGCCGGAAGCGCACTGGCGTGCCTGGCCGGTGGGGCACAGGTCGACGCGCAGAGGCATGCCGCGGCCGGGTACGCGCTCTCCAGCTCCCGGGGGCTGCGGCTGCTGGAGGCGCGGCTCCTGGTCATCCTGTCGCGGATCGCCGAGGAGAGCGGTGACCGTACCGGGGCGGCCGGGCACGCGCACGCCGCCGTCGCCCGGCACACCCGTACCGGCTCGCGGTCCGGGCTCGCCGACGCGTTGGTGGCACTCGGCACCGCCGAGCCGGCCGAGGCCGCCCGGCACTGGCGCCGCGCGCTCTACCTGTACGAGGGGATCGGCTCGCCGTTGGCTGCCGCCGTACGGGACCGGCTCGCCGGTGCCCTCGGCGCGGCGGCAGGGTGAGCACGAGCCGGTCAGGTTCCGGTCGTGCACCGGCGGGCGGCGCCACCCGGAGGCCGGTCGGATCCCGGTCGGCATCCGATGGCCGGGAAGGGGGCCACATCGCTGGACGAGCGACCGGGACGGAGGTAGCTCGCCGTCGACCCCGTTCACGAAGTCGGTGACGCCCGGCCAGTCCTCCGACGAACTCGTCAAGGGTCCCGACGCGTGGCGGGGCGTTCGAAGAGGAGTTCCAGGCCGTCCTCCTCGTCCCACTGGTCACCGACACGGGTGAAGCCGAACCCGGCGATCGTCGCCAGCGAGGCGACGTTGTCCGGGCTGATCGACGCCTGGACGATCCGTACCGCGGGTTCGGCCGCGGCCCGTTCGATCAGTGCGGCCAGGATCGCCGTCGCGTAGCCCCGCCGCCGGTGTTCCGGGTCTACCGTGTAGCCCACCTCGACCATGCCCCGGTCGTCCGGCGGCCCGTGATACCCCGCGTACCCGATCACCACGCCGTCAGGTTCGGTGACCACCGCTCGGGCGATCCACGCGGCGGCTTCGGGTTCGGACTCCAGTTGCGTGAGTCGATAGTTCCAGAGCCATTTCGCGCGGGCGTCGACGAACACCTGGCCGAGCTCGACGCCGGATTCCGCCCGGGCCGTGGCGAGGTCGCCGGCGAGCAACGCCGACATCGTCGGGCGGGACAGCTCCGCGAAGCGGATCCGGTGAGGGCGCATGCCGCCGACAATGCAGTGCGCGGCCCCGGGTGTCCAGGGGATTCACCCGCGACGCCGTGCCCCGCGGTGGCCCGACGTGCGGCGGGGTGGTGGGTGGTGCCGCGTCGCCGCCGGGCCCGGCAACGGATCAGGGCCATTCGTTGGCCTGGGCCTCGAATACCTCCGGCGCGCTCTCCACAGGGCGTAGACGCGGCTGCGGTGCATGTCGAAGGGTATCGGGCGAGGGTGTCGCGCGGCCCGGGAAGACGCCACCATGGCGATGGCAGAATTTCGACGAAGGTCGTCATTTCTGCCACTGTTGGTGGGTCGAGCGCCGCCGCATGCTGATGGACATGACGAGTAACGCGGGATACCGGGCCGGGTGCGGCGCCAGTGCGGAGACTTGTGGAGCGCACCGCCGAGACCCTCTGCGCACCGGCGCTGACCAGTGGCTGCGCCTGTGGCGGCGCGTCCACGAATTCCACGCCGAGCTGGCCGAACAGTACGAACGGCAGTGGCTGCTCAACCACCCGTGGGAGGAGGAGTTCCTGCACTGGACGCCCGACGGACAGCTGCACGGCCGCCATCTCGCGCCGCCATCCGGGCGGCGCCGGCACGGCGTGACCCGCACCGGCTGGTGCCTCGCCCACCGATCAACGCGAGCGTCCTGAGCATCCGTACGGTCCGGTCGCCCCCCGCCCCGGCAGGGACGACCGGACCGTCGGCGGCAGGCTCACACGAGCCTGAACTGGAACTGGAAGTTCGTCGTGAACAGGGGCCAGCACGCGGGCGGGTACTGGGCGTGCATGTCCGCGCGCAACTGCTTCATCTGGCTGGGCACAGCGACGATCCTGGCGTCCAGCACCTCGTCGTACACGAGCTCCTCGGGCAGACCCCACGCCCGGCCGAGCGCGGAGTTGACCGCATGGGGACCGATCCAGTCCCGGACGTTCTGCGGGTGCGGCGGCAGGTGGCGTTCCCCGCCGGCCACCTGGTCCGGGTTGTGCAGCGGCGCCACGCTCTTCCAGTTGCCGACCTCGACCAGTCCCTCCCACGCGCCGCCTGCGGCCCCGTCGACGGCGAGCTGGCGGAGGATCGCGCTCTTGTGATCAGCCTTCCACGACGTCTGCGCGTTGGAACGTCCGACGAGGTCACGTGCCCACGGGTCGTCGAGGGTACTCAGCAGCGAGATCGCGTCGCCGACCGTGTTCGCCCTACGGATCCTGTTCACCGCCTCCATGAGCCGGAGGCGTTTCGGCTGGGCGTTGCCGTGCAGGGACGTACGGTCCAGCTCCTCCTGCGCGCGTCGGAACAGTTCCAGGTACAGCTTCTCGACGTAGCTGACGGGGCGCCGGCTCAGCCAGTCCGTCCACTGGACCTCCTCCTTCGGGCCGTCGAAGAGGTCCAGTTTGAGGAACCACTGGTCCAACGGCTGCCCGTTCATCAGGGCCAGCTGCAGCTGACCCTGCCGCTGAAGTTCGGTGAGGAAGCGACCCCGCAACGCGGGCGGCGCGGCGCACCGGGTGGGGATCTTCACGGTGAGCACGATCGTGCGGACCGGCATCGGTCGCGGCACCCCGAGGTCCGCGAACCGGTCGGTCAGCAGCTTCTGCCGAAGTGTGAGCAGGGCCCTCAGCGTGTCCTCATTGGACTGTTCCAGTACCGCCCCGTGTTTCTGTGCCGTCTCCTCGTTCAGGTCCTCCTCGTCCTCGATGGCCGAGACGGCCTCGTTGACCACCGAGGCGGCGTCGGGCGCGAGGCCCGACAGCGTGTCCGAGAGATACTTCAGCCGGCTGACCAGGGAGACTCCGTGTTCGTCGGTGAAGTGGCAGTCGGGCTCGGTGTCCACCCGCTGGAACAGGACCAGGTCGGGGAAGCAGGTGGTGAACCGGTTGGCGAGTTGCGGCGCGCGACGGGGTGCTGCCAGTTCCGCCGCCCAGGGGTCGGCCGCCGCCTCGACCATCATCACGTCTTCACCGTTCGCGTGCATGCGCGTCTCCTCACGTCCGGATGCGGTCGAACGATCGGAGAGTAAGGCAGAAACAACTCACTGAGGTTGTTTGGTGACGAACATGCGCCATTCAGACGAGGTCCGTCACCGAACCGCCAGGCGCCGGTCCGCCGTACGGGGGTGTCGGCGACGCCCGATCCGGTCCCGGTGCGCACGACGCCCGTGCGGTCGGCGGACCCGAACCACGCAACCCGGTCCCGTGGTCGGGCGTGTGTGCCGCATGAGACTGTCCACAAAGGCGCGGGCCGGCCTGCTCGGCGTCGCCTCGGTCGCCGTGTTCGGGATCCCCTCGTCGGCGAGCGCCGGCACGTACGACTGGCGCGACGTCGGCCATCCCACCGTCACGGTGAGCCTCGCGGGGGTCGCCGCGCCCGACGCGCACGAGGCATGGGCGGTCGGACAGCGACTGACCGACGATCGGCGGCTGGTCGGGTACGCCGAGCACCTCACCGGCAGCGGATGGTCCGAGGTCACGCTGCCCGGCAACGACTATCACACGTTCACCGACGTGGCCGCCGGCTCGTCGCGCGACGTGTGGGTACTGGTCGACACCCACGGGCAGGGCCAGCTGTTCCAGCACTGGAACGGGACCGCCTGGTCGGAGGTACCGCCCGCGGCGCCGTCCGGCAGCCCGGGGCAGACGGCCCTGACGGGTGTCGCGGCGCTTCCCGGCGGTACGGCGTGGGCGGTCGGCTTCGACACCGTGAACTACCCGCACGACACCGTGGTGCAGCACTGGGACGGCGTGCGCTGGCAGCAGGTGCCGACACCGGGGCAGCACGTCGAGTTGCAGGCGGTCAGCGCGGTGGCGGACGACGACGTGTGGGCGGTCGGCTGGCTCGACCGGGACGGCTTCGGCACGCTCACCGCGATGCACTGGGACGGTACGGGCTGGCACACCTCGACGATTCCGGTGCCGGGCCGGTATGCGCAGCTGATGGACGTCGCCGCGGTCTCGGGCACCGAGGTGTGGGCCGCCGGCGTGGTGGAAGGGGTTCCGGTGGCGATGCGCTGGAACGGCGCCCGGTGGACGGTGTTGCCGCAACCGGCGGTGGACACCGCGAACGTCGCCGCGGTGGCGCCGGACGGTCGGGGCGGAGTGTGGCTCGCCGGCGACGACTACTCGGAGGACACGGCCAGCCGTACCCCGCTGTACCTGCACTGGAACGGCCACGGCTGGGTCCGCGCGACCGGCCAGCAGCCGGTGGGCGCGGTACTCGACCTTGCTCCGGGCGCGACCGACGCCCGGTCGATGTGGGCGGTCGGTACGACCACGTCGTGCGAGTGCTTCGTGGGTCAGCCACTGGTGCAGACCCACGGCCCCGTCGGCGGGCGGAGTTAGAACGTCCACCGGGAGAAGGCAACCGCGAGAAACGCCCACACCGCGCCGCCCAGGGCGATGATCGTGACACTGGCCACGAGGAGTACCACGCAGACCCGTCGCCACACCGCGAGTGGAGCGTGGCGACGGCGATGCGCCCGGAGCCCGGCCAGCAGCGCGGCCAGCCCACCGAGCAGCGTGGGCACGCCGAGCGCCACGGCCGGGCCGGTCCCGTAGTTCGCCGGCGCGGCCACCAGGATCGTCACGAGCAGGGCGGTGCCGGCACCGGCGGGCGTGGCCAGCGCGACCGTGCCGATCGCTTCGGCCGTCCCGGCCCGCGACCGACGCACGAGCATCAGCGAGGCGACCAGTACGGCCGCGAACACGAGGAACCCCAGCGAGATGCCCACCCGCAGGTTCACGGCGTCGGTCCTTTCCCGGGTTCAGCGGCACGGCGTGCGAACGTCGAACCCGGCCCCGGGCGGAGTTCCCGGCGCCCGGCTGCCGTCGTGTTCACCCGCGACTACCGGAAGGTGCGGAGCGCGACCGTCGCGGCGCGGGCGATGAGGGCGTCGTCGTACTCGGCGTCCTGGGTCTTCCGGTCGGACACGATCGCGAGCACGATGGGCGCCCGGTGCGGCGGCCAGACCACGGCGATGTCGTTGCGGGTGCCGTAGTCGGCGGCGCCGGACCGGTCGCCGACCCGCCACCCGGCGGGTGCCCCGGCCTGGATGAGGGTCGAGCCGGTCGTGTTGGTACGCAGCATCGTGGTGAGGATCGCGCGCCGGTCCGCCGGCAGTGCCCCACCGACCGTGAACGCCCGCAGGCTCTGGGCCAGGGCCTTCGGGGTGCTGGTGTCACGGAGGTCGCCCGGCGAGGTCGCGTTGAGCTCGGTTTCGATCCGGTCGACGTGGGTCGTGCTGTCGCCGATGTCACGGAGCACCGCGTTGAGGCCGGCCGGACCGCCGATCTCGCGGAAGAGCAGGTTGCCGGCGGTGTTGTCGCTGTACCGCAGGGCGGCGCTCATGACCGCGTACAGCGTCATGCCGGTGTCCACGTGCTTCTCGGTCACGGGCGAGTGGGCCACCAGATCGTCGTGGCCGTAGATGATCCGCTTGTCCAGCCCGTGCCTCGGGTACCTGCGCAGGACCGCGCCCGCGGCGAGCGCCTTGTAGGTGGAGGCGTAGGCGAACCGTTCGCCGGCGTGGTACGCGAGGTCCCGTCCCGTACCGGTGTCCACCGCGTACACGCCGAGGCGGGCGCCGAACCTGCGTTCGAGGTCGCCGAAGTCGCCACCGGGGGAGGGCGCGGCGCTGGACCGCAGGGACGCGGAGGACTCGGTGGCCGGGGCCACGGTACTGCCGCACGCGGCGAGCGAGACGAGGGCCAGGCCGGCCAGGGCGGTACGCACGGCGCGGTGGATGCGCGGGTTGAGCACGAAGGGTCCTCTCGTTGTCGTCGGACCTCCGTATCCTCGGCCGGGCCACGTCATGCCGTCCAAGACAGAAGTGGACAGTTCCATGCCGGATCTGCATACCATCGCGCGGTGGACATCGTCGCCGGGTGCCGGGCGTTCGTGAGCGTGAGCGAAATGGGCAGCTTCACCCGTGGCGCCGCGGCGGCACGGATACCGCAGCCGGTCGCCAGCCGCCGCATCGCGGCGCTGGAGCGCCACCTCGGGGAGCGGCTGTTCGACCGGTCGACCCGACGGGCGCGCCTCACGCAGTTCGGCCAGGACATCCTGCCCTCCGCGCAGCGTCTCGTGCGCCTCGCCGACGCGATGCTGCAGGACGCGAAACGGGCCCGGCTCCGGCCGCTGCGGCTGGCCGTGCCGGACACCTGTCCGACCCGGAGCCTGGCCGAACTCGACGCCGAGGCCCGTACGCACGACCTGTTCCTCGAGTTCCGGCAGGCTCCACCGGGGGACCGGGCCCGACTCGCGCGCACCCACGACGTACGCGCCGCCATCGTGGCGGTGCCCGCGGAGGACGGGATCTGGACCGTGCCCCTCGGCGTGGCCAGCGTCGCGGCGGTGCGTCCGGGCGCTGTCCACCTGGAGACCCTGCGGGTCGGGCGGTCCGGCCGACCGCCCCGGCGCCGGGTCTGGATCCAGCCGGAGGACGACGTGCCGCACATCCGGGACCGCGTCCTGCGGGTCCGCGACGCCGTCGGGCTGCACCCCGCCCAGGTCACCGTGGCCGAGTCGCTGACCGCGGCGGTGGCCGAGGTGCTCGGCTCGGCCGACCTGCTGCTGTGCTCCGCCGCGCAGGCCGAGGAGTTCGGCCTGCGGTGGCGGCCGATCGGGGAGCTACGCCTCGCCCGTGGCTACGACGTCGCGGCCGGCATCGACGACGACGCAGACCGTCTCCGTACCCGGCTGCGGGCGGGCATCGCACACTGTCTCGACGCGACCGTCGCGGCGGAGAAGGAGGTCCGGTGAACGCCGAAACCCTGGTCGATGCCCTGCGCGCCGAACTCGACGACGGCGGGCTGCGGGGCTCGTTCCTGGTGCGCGACCTGCATTCCGGCGAGGAACTCGGCATCGAGCCGGACGTGGTGTTCCCGATCGCCTCACTGGTCAAGGTGCCGCTGGCGGCGGTCACCCTGGACCGGGTACGGCGCGGTGAACTCGACGGATCGACGCCGGTACGGGTGGAACCCGGCCGCATCACCACCGCTGGGCCGACCGGGCTCAGCCGGTTCCGGCATCCCGCCCGCGTCGCCGTCGACGATCTGGTGTACCTCAGCACGTCGATCAGTGACGGGGTGGCGGCCGACGCGCTGTTCGACCTGACCCCACCGCAACAGGTCACCCGGACGTTGCGCGAGTGGAACCTGCCCGGGATCACCGCCCGGCACCCGATCCGCGACCTCACCGAGACCCCGGTGGAACGCTTCGCCGCCGGCGAGGCCCATCTCGCCCACTCGCTGGCGATCGGCGCCGGGACCGCCGGGCGCGGGCACGACGTTCCGCAGCTCGACGTCACCCGGGCGAACGTGGGCTCGGCGCGCGCCTTCGTCGACCTGCTCCAGGCGTTGTGGACACCGTCGAAGATCGACGCCGGCGTCGCCGCGCGGGTGCGGGAACTCCTGCACCACACCCCGTTCCGGCACCGGCTGGCCCCTGACTTCAGTTCCGACGCGTCGCGCTGGTCGTCCAAGACCGGGACCCTGCTCAACCTGCGACACGAGGTCGGCGTCGTCGAACATGCCGACGGCCAGACGTTCGGCATCGCCGTACTCACCGGTTCCCGGGTGCCCGCGGCGACCCAACCCGAGGCCGAGCTGCTCATGGCGCGGGTGGCGCGGGCGCTGCGCGATCAGCTGCGGCACGCCTGACCCCACTCGCGTACCGGCGCCGGGCGTACCGGCCAGGCGAGTGCCCGCCGACACATCTCCGGTGCCGCTGTCACAGCTACCCGCCGCGCGGTGTCCCGACAGTGACCGCAAGAACCTCCGCCGGCGCGTTCCCGTACCGGCATCGCCTCGTGAGGAGCCCTCTCATGTCCGTCGCGTACGTCGTCGTGACCGTCCTGGCCGCCGTCATGGTGGGATTCTCGGCCGGCTCCATCTTCTTCCGGGCCGCGTGGGTCGTGCGGCCCCTCGCCGACTACGGCGTCCCCCGCTCCTGGTGGCCCTGGCTCGGCGCGGCCAAGGCGGCGGGCGCGGCGGGTCTGCTGGTCGGCCTGCTCGTACCCGCCGTCGGCGTCGCCGCCGGGATCGGCCTGGTGCTGTACTTCACCGGCGCCGTCATCACCGTGCTCCGGGCCCGCTGGTTCTCGCACGTCGGATTCCCCCTGATGTACATGGCGCCGGTGGTCGGCTGCCTGGCGCTGGGGTTCGCCGGCTGAGCACCGCCGACGGGTCGGAGATCAGTTGCCGCCCGGACCGGTTCGGGTCACCGGTCCGGGGACGTCGCCGTGGCCCGGTCGGCGGGTTCCGCACCCGGCCGGCGTGCGTTGCCC
>JBAUUM010000098.1:0-4467 GCA_049582705.1 Actinocatenispora sp. | reverse complement strand
GCGGCCGGGCCGGGCGACGAGCGGGCGACTCACGGCGGGGCGTCGCGACCGGCCACAGGGGACCGGGTCGCCTACGCCATGTACACGTCGGGTTCGACCGGCACCCCCAAGGCGGCCATGGTCACGCACGCCGCGCTGCGCAACCGTCTACTGTGGATGCAGCGCGCGTACCGGCTGTCGGCGCAGGACCGGGTGCTACACAAGGCGGCGATCGGCTTCGACGTGTCCGGCTGGGAGATCTTCTGGCCGCTGACCCAGGGCGCGACACTGGTGCTCGCGCCGCCGGACGCGCACCGGGACAGCGCCCGGCTGGTACGGCTGGTCCGGGACGAGGCGGTGACGGTCACCCATTTCGTACCGTCGGCACTGCGTGCCGCCCTGGACGAGCCGGACGCCGCGTCGTGCGCCAGCCTGCGCCTCGTGGTGTGCAGCGGCGAGGCACTCCCGGCGGACCTGGTCGGCCGGTTCCACGACCGGCTGCGCTGCCGGCTGGAGAACCTGTACGGGCCGACCGAGGCGGCCATCGACGTCACCGCCGCGCCCTGCCCGCCCGGTACCGACCCGGTGCCGATCGGCTCCCCCATCGACAACGCGGTCGTCCGGGTACTCGATCCCGGGCTGCGACCGGTACCGGTCGGCGTCACCGGCGAGATCTGGCTGGGCGGGACACCGCTGGCCGTCGGGTACCTCGGCCAGCCGGGCCTGACCGCGGAGCGGTTCGTACCCGACCCCGACGGCGACGGCGGACGCCTGTACCGGACCGGTGACCTGGGCCGCTTCCGGCACGACGGGTCGCTGGAGTTCCAGGGACGCGTCGACCACCAGGTCAAGATCCGCGGTCGGCGGATCGAACCCGCCGAGATCGAGGCCGTGCTGCACGCGCATCCCGCCGTCCATCGTGCCGCGGTCGTCGGCGCCGACACCGGGCGCGGGGAGCAGGAACTGCTCGGTTACCTGGTGGCCGCCGAGCCGGACGCCCGCCCGGACATCGAACAGCTGGACCGTTTCCTGCGCGCCCGGCTCCCGGACGCGATGGTGCCCCGGGCGCTGGTCTGGCTCGACGAGCTGCCCCGCACGGCCAGCGGCAAGCTGGACCGGCGGGCTCTGCCCACGCCGCAGGAGGCGGGCGGGCGGTACGTGGCTCCGCGCACCGACGCCGAACGGGCCGTCGCGACCATCTGGGCGGAGCTGTTCGAGCTGGACCGGGTCGGCGCGCACGACAACTTCTTCGACCTGGGCGGCCATTCGCTGCTGGCCACCCGGACGCTGAGCCGGCTGCGCGACCGGTTCGGAGTGGAACTGCCGATGCGGCTGGTGTTCGACCGGCCGACGGTGACGGCGCTGGCCGCGGCCGTGGACGAGGAACGGGCAGGATGACCGACACGGCTGACGAGATCGTCGACTCCACCGTCACCACGGGGCCGGACGAGGACACCCTGCCGCTGTCGTTCGCCCAGGAGCGGCTGTGGTTCTTCCACCAGCTGCAGCCCGACAGCTCCGCGTACAACCAGCCGCTCGGGCTACGACTGACCGGACCGTTGGACGTGCCGGCGCTGCGCCGCTCGGTGTCGGAGATCGTAGCGCGGCACGAGAGCCTGCGCACCACGTTCGGCGTGCACGACGGTCGGCCGTACCAGCACGTCGCCGACCCGTCGCCGGTCGAGCTGCCGGTCCGGGACCTGACCGCGGAGCAACGACGCGGCGACCTGCTGCGCGCCGTGCGGCAACCATTCGACCTGGCCGCCGACCCGCTGTACCGCTGGCGGCTGTACCGGCTGGGCGACGAGGAACACCTGCTGCTGGTGGTGCTGCACCACATGGTCACCGACGGCTGGTCGTTCGGGGTTCTCACCACCGAACTCGGCACCCTGTACTCGGCGTACCGCGGCGACGGGGCGGCACGCGCCGCCACGCCCGACGCGGGCTCACCGCTGCCGGAACTGGCCGTGCAGTACCCGGACTACGCCCTGTGGCAGCGCGAGGTGGTCGGCGGCGACGCGCTCGCCGCCCAGTTGGAGTACTGGCGCGGCGAACTGGCCGACCTGGAGCCGCTGGAGCTGCCGACCGACCGGCCGCGACCGCCGGAGCAGACCTTCAACGGGGACCGGCACTGGTTCCGGGTGCCGAGCGACCTGAGCGACCGGGTGTTGGAGCTGGCCCGCGGCGAGGGCGCCACCGCGTTCATGGCGCTGGTCAGCGTGTTCCAGACGCTGCTGGCCAGCTACAGCGGGCAGGACCGCGTCGCCGTGGGTGTTCCGGTGGCGGGCCGGGACCGGCCGGAGCTGGCGGGCCTGATCGGCTACTTCGTCAACACGCTCGTACTGTGCGGCGACCTGACCGGCAACCCGACCTTCCGACAGCTGCTCGACCGCACCCGGCAACAGGCGGCGCGCGGCTACCAGAACCTGGACGTCCCGCTGCAGTGGGTGACCTCGGAGCTGGACTACCGACGCGACCTGAGCCGCAACGCGCTGTTCGACGTCATGTTCGCCTGGCAGGACGTACCGGCACGCGAGCCGGAGATGGCCGGGCTGCGGGTGGCGTTCGACGCACCGGACACCACGGTCAACCTCGTCGACCTGGCGCTGAACTGCTACCCGGACGACGAAGGCATCCTCGGCCACGTCATCTACAACGCCGACCTGTTCGACGCCGGCACCGTCGAACTGCTGGCCGAACGGTTCGTCGCGCTGCTACGGCAGGTCACCGCCGACCCGGACCGACCGCTGGACCAACTGGACCTGTACGCCGCCTCGGACGCCGACCTGCTGGCCGCCCACGCCGAGGGCCCGCCGGCGGGCGTCGCAGGGACGCTCAGCGACTTGTTCGAGGCCCGGGCCGCCACCCAGCCGGACGCCCTCGCCGTCCGGTTCGACGGCCGGTCCACCAGCTACGCGGAGCTTGCCGGGATGGTCGACCGGATCGCGTACTGGCTGCGGGACGCGGGCGTCGGGCCGGGCCAGGTGGTCGGCGTGTGCCTGCCGCGCGGGGTACCGCTGGTCGCCACGCTGCTCGGCGTGCTGCGCAGCGGCGCGGCGTACCTGCCGCTGGACCCGGACTATCCGGCGGCGCGGCGGGACTTCATGACCGCGGACAGCGGCGCGGTACTCGTGCTGACCGGTGTGGGAACGCACGGGTCCGGCGGCCCGGTGCGCGCGGTGCCGGTGGACGACGTGCTGCGCCGGCCGGTGCCCGGGGACCGGGCCGCATTCGCACCGGCCGCGCCGGGCGATCCCGCGTACCTGATCTACACCTCCGGCTCGACGGGCACCCCGAAGGCAGTACTGGTCGACCACGCCGGGCTGGCCGCGCGGGTGGCGTGGATGCTCGACGAGTACCGGCTGTGCCCCACCGACCGGGTGCTGCAGTTCGCCTCCGTCTGCTTCGACACGCACGTCGAGGAGATCTACCCGTGCCTGGTGGCCGGTGGCGGGCTCGTGCTGACCGACCCGCGCCGCGAGTACCTGCCGGAGCTGCTGGCCGGGCCGGCCGGCGGTGACCTGACCGTCCTGGACCTGCCGACCCCGTACTGGCACGAGCTGGTCCGGCTCGTCGACGCCGGCCAGCTGCGGGTGCCGGACACGGTGCGGCTGGTCGTCATCGGCGCCGACCAGGCCGACCCGGACGCGGTCCGGGCCTGGCGGTCCCGGGTCGACGCGCGCCTGGTGAACACGTACGGCCCGACCGAGGCCACCGTCGTGGCCACCGCCGCCGAGCTGACCGACGAGCCGGCCGACTTCCGGGGTGTGCCGCCGATCGGTCGGCCGGTCCCCGGTGTCCGCGCGTACGTGCTGGACCGGGCGGCGCGCCCGGTCGGTGCCGGGATCCCCGGCGAGCTGTACCTGGGCGGCGTCGGCCTCGCGCACGGCTACCTCGGGCGTCCCGGGCTGACCGCGGAGCGGTTCGTGCCGGACCCGTTCGGCGCCGGGCCGGGCGGCCGGCTGTACCGCACCGGTGACCGGGTCCGGTGGCGCGCGGACGGCCAGTTGGAGTTCCTGGGCCGGCTGGACCACCAGGTGAAGATCCGCGGTTTCCGGGTGGAGCTGGGCGAGGTGGAGGCGACGCTGCGCCAGCACCCCGACGTCACCGACGCGGCGGTCACCGTCGTCGAGGATCCGGCCCGTCGGCTGGTCGGCTACGTGGCCGGCGGCGACCCCGACGAGGTGCGGTCGTTCGCGGCCGGCCGGCTGCCCGAGTACATGCTGCCGGCCGAGCTGGTGGGGTTGGCCGCGATCCCGCGTACCGCCAGCGGTAAGGCCGACCGCCGCGCGCTGCCCGCGCCGTCCTCTCGGCGCCGGTCCCGGCCGCCGCGTGGCGCCGTCGAGGAGGTGCTGGCCGAGGTCTGGTGCGAGGTGCTGCGCCTCGACGAGGTCGGCGCGGAGGACAACTTCTTCGAACTCGGCGGCGACTCGATCGTCAGCATCCAGGTGGTGGCCCGGGCGCGGGCGCGGGGCGTGGTGATCACCC
>JBAUUM010000097.1:0-3574 GCA_049582705.1 Actinocatenispora sp. | reverse complement strand
GAGCACGCCGCACGCGTGCGCCTCGTCGACCAGCAGCCGGGCCGAGTGCCGGCGGCACAGGCCGGCGATGCCCACGATGTCGGACAGGTCGCCCTGCATGGAGTAGACGCTGTCCACGATGACCAGCGTGCCGCCGACGCGCTGGGTCGAACCGAGCAGCGACTCGAGGCGGTCCAGCCGGTTGTGCCGGAACGGCAGCATCCGGCCGGCGGCCAGCGACGCGCCGTCCAGGATGGAGGCGTGGTCGCCGGCGTCGCACAGGGCCGCGTCGTCGGGGCCGACCAGCGCCGAGATCACGCCCAGGTTCGTCGAGTACCCGCTGGGGAAGACCAGCGCGTCCTCCTCGCCGAGCCAGTGCGCCACCTCGGACTCCAGGTCCAGGTGCAACGGCGTGGTGCCGTTCATGAACCGGGACCCGTTGAGCGACGTGCCGTACTGCTCGGTGGCCTGCTGCGCGGCCGCGCAGATCCGCGGGTCGCCGGACAGCCCCAGGTAGTTGCTGGAGCCGAGGTTGACCCGGGGTTCACCGTCGAGCAGCGCCACCGGCGTGGGCGGCGACTGCATCACCCGGAAGTACGGCAGTTTGCCCTCGGACTCCAGCTGGTGGCGCAGATCGTGGTAGCCGTAGCTGGAGACCTTGGAGAACACGTCGGTGGACATGCCGCAATGTCATCATCGCGTGACAGTGACATCCAGCCTCGGCGGAGCACTCGGAAAGGTACGGGACGTGGGGGGTCGGGCACGATGAAGGTCGTGCCCGATCGGGGACACCCTCCGGTCAGGTGGTGGAGCGCGGCGCGGTGCGCGACCAGACCACCAGCTGCATGACGAACCCGACGAAGAAGATCACGAAGTGGCCCACGTGGCCGAACTCCCACTGCTCGCGGGTCGTGGTCCAGTCGCTGGGCATGGCCGACGGGTCCCACTGCGCCTGCACGGTGTTCGCGGTCTGCACCACGGCACCCCACTCGGCCAGTCCGATCGCGAACAGGATCGCGCTGGCCAGACTCAGCCCGAACGCGGCGGTACCACGGGAACGCACCGCCACGACGATGGCCAGCACGATGGTCAGTACCTCCAGCGGCCCGCCGATGATGGCGAAGTACGCGTAGAGGCTGTGCTGCGAGTCGACGTACTGGTGGCTGTCGTACGCCATCTTCTGCGGCAGCTCCAGCACGTGCGAGAACGACAGTCCCGTGACCAGCGCCGCGCACAGGGTGGTGAGCAGCCTTAGCAGACGCATGGGGGTTCTCCTCGTCTCTCGTCCTCGCCGCCCGGTGTGGGCGGCGGTCGCTCGTGGGCTGTGGCCCACAATGCCTTCCGGGCGGCCGGCGCGTGGTGCCCGGACGGGCAGGCCAAGCCGTCGGTGCTACTTGGCGATCAGCAGCAGGGTCGCCCGGCCGTGCAGCTGGTAGGTGGTGCCCTCGCCGCCGAGCAGGGTCTCGCTGCCCGGCACCGCCACCTGGTCCGGGCTTTCCGCCCAGGTCGAGGTGTCGGTCACCCGGTACCACTGCTTCCCGGCCCCCGGCGAGGGCAGGGTGAGGTCGACGTCGCCGGACCAGCCGTTGTACCCGACGTACAGTGCGCTGGCCGGGTCGCCGAACTCGGTGCCGTCCAGCCGCCAGCCGAGCGCGTGGTTGTCCGGGTCGGACCAGTACGCGCTGTCGGGCGTGGTCCCGGCCGGGGTGAACCAGGACAGCTGCGGCATGCCGTTGCCGTTGGTGTCGGCGGTGCCGGGGAAGCCGGCCGGGCGCAGCGCCGGGTGCGCGCGGCGGAACGCGATGAGCCGCTGGGCGTACGTGTGGAACGTGCTCTGGTCGCCGCTCCACGCGTAGTTCAGCCAGTTGGCCGCGGAGTCGAGGTTGTACGGGTTGTTGTTGCAGCGGATCGACCGCAGGTACTCGTCGCCGCCGGTCATCATGGGCGTGCCGGCGGACAGCATCAGGAACGCGAACCCGTTACGGGCGGCCCGGCGCTGGTCGGCGGCGTTGCCGCCCTGGTCCCAGGAGATGTTGTCGTCGGAGCCGCCGTCGGACGGCCCGTACGGCCAGGCCTGCGTGTTGTTCTTGGCGTCGCAGGAGTACAGGTCGGCGAGGGTGAAACCGTCGTGCGCGACCATGAAGTTGACGGAGTTCCACGGCGCCCGGCCGTCGTCGCCGTACAGGTCCTTCGAGCCGGCGAACCGGGTGGCCAGGTCGGTGGGGGTGACGGCGTCGACGCCGAGCTTGTTCTGGTCCCGGCGCAGGGTGTCGCGGAAGATGCCGTTCCACTCCGACCAGCCCGCCGGCAGGTTGCCCACCTGGTAGGTGCCGGCGCCGATGGCCCACGGCTCGGCGATCAGGTCGGTGCCCGTGCCGCCGCCCGCCGGGCGGGGCGGCAGGTGCGCGCTGATCTGGTTGAGTGCGGTGTCCGGGTCGGTCCGGCTGTAGTTGAAGCAGCCGGTCTGGCAGGTGTTGCCGAGCACCGGCGCGAGGTCGAACCGGAACCCGTCCACGCCCAGCGTGTTCCGCCAGTACGTCAGGGAGTCCACGATGAGCTGCCGGGTGACCGGGTTGTAGGTGTTGACGTTTCCCCACACGCCGGTGTTGTCCTGCGGGCTCTGGTGATCCGCGCTGAGCTCGTAGTACGCCGGGTTGTCCAGGCCGCGCAGGGACAGCACGCTGTAGGTGTTCCGGTCGCCCGCGGTCCACGGGCCGCCCTCGCCGGTGTGGTTGTAGACCACGTCGGTGAACACCTTGATGCCGGCGTCGTGGTACGCCTTCACCATCGCCTGGAACTCGGCGGTGGGTCCGCCGGGGGAGCGGTCCGCGGCGTACCGCCGGTCGGGCGCGAACCAGTCGATCGGGTCGTAGCCCCAGTAGTTGTCGTCGGTGGTGCCGGTCGGGTCGACGTCGTTGGCGTCGTTCTGCGCCTCCTGTACGGGCAGGAACTCCACCGCGGTGACGCCGAGCGCGGCGAGGTCGGACGCCTTGTCCGCGGCGCCCCGGAACGTGCCGCGGTCCGCGGCGGGTACCGACGGGTCGTTCTCGGTCAGGCCGCGCACCTGCACCTCGTAGACGACGTCGTCCTTGAAGGCCCGGCTGGGTCTGCTGCCGGTACTCCCGGTGGCGTCGGGCAGCACGATGCCCTTGGGGGCCACGGTGCCGCTGTCCCGGTCACGGTTCTGCGGCCCGGATCCGTACACGTCCCGGCCGGGCTGCGCCGGGGTGCGCGGGTCGTGGCTGATCTCCCGGGCGTACGGGTCGATCAGGAGCTTGTTGGGGTTGAAGCGGTCGCCGGCCGCGTCGACGTCGCCGACGAACCCGGCGGAGGAGCCTTTCGTCCACTGTGGATCGTAGGGCCAGTTGGGGCCCCAGGCCCGGTAGCCGTAGTACACCGGGCCGGTGATGCCGGCGGCACGCAGCGCCGGCACCGGCACGGTGGCCGACCAGACGTTCGCGGCGTCCTTGGTCAGCGGGTAGCTGGCGGCCTCCTGGGCGCCGGTCGGCGCGGCGTAGAGGTACACGTCGACGCGGGTCGCGCGGGACGAGTACACGCCGAAGCTGATGGCCGTGCCGCCGGAGGCGTAGTGCGC
>JBAUUM010000096.1:0-21297 GCA_049582705.1 Actinocatenispora sp. | reverse complement strand
GGCCTGCCGGTGGCGACGGCCACCCTGGAATGGCTGGCGGCCGCGTGTCCCGCGCCGCCACAGCCGTGGCCGCCCGCGGTACGCGACGCGTTCCTGCGGCTGCTGGACTCCGGGCCCGGCCTGGTGGCCGCGTGGGAGGCGGCCGACCGGTACGGACTCATCACCCGGTGGCTGCCGGAGTGGCAGGAGATCCGCAACCTGCCGCAGCCGGGGCCGGTGCACCGGCACACGGTGGACCGTCACCTGGTTCAGACCGTGGTGTGCGCCGGCGAGTACACCCGGGCGGTGGACCGGCCCGACCTGCTGCTGGTGGCCGCCCTCCTGCACGACATCGGGAAGGGCCGCGGCACGGACCACTCGGTGGTCGGCGGCGACATCGCGGCGGGCGTCGCCCGGCGGATGGGCCTGACCGAGGTCGACGTGACGGTCGTCGGTCGACTGGTGCGCCGGCATCTGCTGCTGCCCGAGACCGCCACCCGCCGCGACCTGGCCGACCCGGTCACGATCGGCACGGTGGCCGAGGCCGTCGGGGACACCGTCACCCTCGACCTGCTGGCCGCGCTGTCCCACGCGGACGCGACGGCGGCTGGGCCGGTCGCGGCGTCGGGTTGGCGGCTGGGCCTGATGGACCGTCTGGTCGACGGTGTCCGTGGCACGCTGCGGACCGGTGAGCTGCCCACCCCGGCCGCACCGACGACGGAGACGGTGGCGCTGGCTGCCGAGCCGCTCCCCGCGGTACGGGTCGAGCAGGACCACGTGACGGTGGTGGCCCGGTCGAGTGCCGGTCTGCTGGCCGCGGTCGCCGGGTGTCTCGCCGTACACCAGTTGACCGTGCTCAGTGCCGACGTGGCCGGGGTACCGGCCGACGGCTCGGTCGAGACCGACCCGCTCGGTGGTGAGCCCGACGCGGCGGCGGTCGCGGTGTCCTGCGCGGTGCGTCCGGAGTTCGGCAGCGGGCCGGACGCCGCCCGGCTGACCGCGGACCTGCGCCGGGCGGTACGCGGTGAGTTTCCGGTGACCGCCCGCCTCGAGGCGCGGGAACGCGGTTATCCGCGGGGCGCGGCGGGCGTTCCGCCGCCCCGGGTGGTCTGGCAGGACGGGGCGGCGACCGGTGCGGTGGTACTCGAACTGCGCGCGGCGGACCGGATCGGACTGCTGTTCCGGGTCGCGAACGCCCTCGCTGAGGCAGATGTCTGGGTCCGGGCCGCTCGGATCAGTACTCTCGGCGCCGCCGCGGTGGACTGCTTCTACCTGGTGGGCGACTGGTCCGACCCGGCCCGTCGAGCGGCGGTGTCCGCCGCGGTCACGGCCGCCGCCAGCGGTCCCGGTCAGGTTTCGGCGGACGCCCGGTAGGCTCGACGGGGGTACCCCTGTCCAGATCTCCGCCGTCCGAGTAGTTAGAGGACCTTTCGACGTGTTCGATTCGCTGACCGATCGACTCTCCGGCATCTTCACCCAGCTGCGTGGGAAGGGCCGGCTCTCGGAAGCCGACATCGACGCCACCGCGCGAGAGATCCGGATGGCGCTGCTGGAGGCCGACGTGGCGCTTCCGGTGGTCAAGGACTTCATCGGCAACATCAAGGAACGGGCCCGCGGCGCCGAGGTGTCGCAGGCGCTGAACCCGGCCCAGCAGGTCATCAAGATCGTGCACGAGGAGATGGTGACCACCCTCGGCGGGGAGGAGCGCCGGCTCAGCTACGCCAAGCAGCCGCCGACCGTGATCATGCTGGCCGGTCTCCAGGGTGCCGGTAAGACCACCCTGGCCGGCAAGCTGGCCCGCTGGCTGCACGGGCAGGGTCACCAGCCGCTGCTGGTGGCCGCCGACCTGCAGCGGCCCAACGCGGTCAACCAGCTGCAGGTGCTGGGCGAGCGGGCCGGCGTCGAGGTCTACGCGCCGGAGCCGGGCAACGGGGTGGGCGACCCGGTGCAGGTGGCCCGCGAGTCGATCGAGTACGCCCGGCGGGTCCAGCGCGACGTGGTCATCGTCGACACGGCCGGCCGGCTGGGCATCGACGCGGAGATGATGGCGCAGGCCGCCTCGATCCGCGACGTGACCAGCCCGGACGAGGTCCTGTTCGTCATCGACGCGATGATCGGTCAGGACGCGGTGACCACCGCGGAGGCGTTCCGCGACGGTGTCGGCATCACCGGCGTCGTGCTCTCCAAGCTCGACGGCGACGCCCGCGGCGGCGCGGCCCTGTCTGTACGGCAGGTGACCGGCCAGCCGATCATGTTCGCCTCCACCGGCGAGAAGCTGGAAGACTTCGACGTCTTCTACCCGGAGCGGATGGCCAGCCGGATCCTCGGCATGGGTGACGTACTCACCCTGATCGAGCAGGCGGAGAAGGTCTTCGAGGCCGACCAGCAGGAGCGGATGACCGCGAAGCTGGTGGGCGGTGAGCAGTTCACCCTCGACGACTTCCTGGAGCAGCTGCTCGCGATCCGGCGGATGGGGCCGATCAGCAACATCCTGTCGATGATGCCCGGCATGGGGCAGATGAAGGACCAGATCGCCGACGTCGACGACAAGCACCTGGACCGCGTGACGGCGATCATCCGTTCGATGACGCCGCAGGAGCGCAACACGCCCAAGGTCATCAACGGCTCGCGGCGGGTCCGGATCGCCAATGGCTCCGGCACCACCGTCACCGACGTGAACCAGCTGCTGGAGCGGTTCACCGAGGCGCAGAAGATGATGAAGCAGATGGGCGGCATGATGGGCCTGCCCGGCCGGCGCAAGGCGACCAAGTCGCCGAAGAGCAAGCGCAAGGGCAAGAAGGGCAAGCAGCAGAACCGGCAGCGTGGTGGCGCCCCCGGGCTGCCCGCGGGTCTGCCGCCGGGCTTCCCGGGCATGCCCGCCGCGGGCAAGGGCGGCCAGGGCGACGGCAAGGACCAGGGCCTGCCGGAGGGCTTCCAGATGCCGAAGATCGACCTGTCCAAGTTCGGCAAGCCGAAGGGCAAGGGCTGATCGGTGCGGGCCTGAACCGCTGCTGACCCACCCGTCTTCCTTTCCGTGCAGCGACACACCGAGTCAATCGGCGTGTCGCCGCACAGAAGGGCACCGGTACCGTGCCGGTGGGAGGTGCGTATGGCGCTGCACGTGCGCGGGGTGGTTCTGCCCGACGACGAGGTCCGTGACCTGTACCTGGTGGGTGACCGGGTCACGTACGAGCCGGTACCGGGCGCGGAGACCGTCGCGACGGGGGGCTACGTGCTGCCCGGCCTGGTCGACGCGCACTGCCACCCGGGCATCGCCCGGGGCGGCCAGCCGGTCACCGACCTCGACACGGCCCGGGAGTACGCCCGGATCGACCGGGACGCCGGGGTGCTGGCCATCCGTGACGCCGGGTCCCCGCTGTACTACCCGCAGCTGGAGGACGAGCAGGATCTGCCGCGGCTGGTGCGGGCCGGCCGGCACCTGGCACCGCCCAAGCGGTACCTCCGGGGTGTGGCCCAGGAGGTCACCGCGGCGGAGCTGCCCGCGGCGGCCGCCGAGCAGGCGAAGCTCGGTGGCGGCTGGATCAAGCTGGTCGGTGACTGGATCGACCGGGGGGACGGGGACCTCGCCCCGACGTACGACGAGGAGTCGGTCACCGCGGCCATCGCTGCGGCGCACGCGGCGGGCGCCCGGGTCGCTGTGCACACCTTCAGCGAGGCGGCGGTCGCCTTCCTGGTCCGGGCCGGGGTCGACTCGGTCGAGCACGGCACCGGTCTCTCCCTGGACCTCGTCGACGAGATGGCGGCCCGGGGCACCGCCCTGGTACCCACCATGATCAACATCGCCACCTTCGACGACATCGCCGCCAAGGCGGAACCCAAGTTCCCCGGCTACGCGGCGCACATGCGCGCGCTGAAGCGGTCGTTCCCGCGGCTCGTCGGGGCCGCCGTCGACGCGGGCGTGCCGGTCTACGTGGGCACCGACGCGGGCGGCGGCATCGACCACGGGCTGGCCGCCGAGGAGATGCTGCTGCTGCGCGACCAGGCGGGACTCGCCCCGCTCGACGTGCTGGCCGCCGCGTCCTGGCAGGCCCGGGACTGGCTGGGCCTGCCCGGCCTAGTCGAGGGCGGCCTCGCCGACCTGGTCGTCTACGACCGGGATCCGCGCGCCGACCTCGCCGTGGTCCGCGAGCCCGCCCGCATCGTGCTGCGCGGACGCGTCATCCGGTGACCCCACCGGAGCCGTCCCCGGCCCCGGACGCGGTCGCCGACGCCGACGGCCGGACGGTCGTGCTGGTCAACGGGTTCTCCGGGGCCGGCAAGTCCACGCTGGCCCGACGGCTGTCCCGGGCGCTCGGCCTGCCGCTGTACAGCAAGGACGTGATCAAGGAGACCCTCGCCGATCATCTCGGTGAGGTCTACCTGACCGACGGCGCCGAGGCCCGCCGGCTGGGCGCCGCGGCGTCGGAGACCATGTGGTCGTTGACGGCCGACTCGCCGGCGGGTTGCGTCCTGGAGAGCGCGTGGCTCGGCACGGCCGAGTACGCGGTGGCGGGGTTGACGCGCGCCGGGGTGCGGACGCCGCTGGAGGTCTGGTGCGACGTCCCGGTCGACCTGGCGCGCCGGCGGGTCGCGCAGCGGTGGCCCCGGCACCCGGTACACGTGGGGGAACCGCACAGTGCGGAGCGCTGGGCGTACTGGGCCAGCGTGGCGACGCCGCTGGCGTTGGGTCCCGTGTACCGGGTCGACACGTCGGGTCCGGTGGATCTCGGCCCGGTACTCAGCTGGATCGAGGCGCGGCGGCCGGTCGGCTAGCCGGGGTCGCCGGTGGAGCCCCGGCTCGCGGACCGGGTCAGCGGGGAGTACGGGGCGCACCGACCGAGGGCGGCGCTGATCTGACCGGCGGCGGCGAGCAGCTCGGGCAGGTCCCGGTCCATCGCGGCACTGTCGAACCGGCCGCTGGGGCCGGAGATCGACAGCGCGGCGACCACCCGACCGGTCGCGTCGTGCACGGGTGCGGCAACCGCGCTGACGCCGGGGATCGACTCGTCGAACGCCTTGGCGTGTCCGGCGTCGCGGACCTCGTCGACCAGGGCGACGAAGCCGTCCCGGGTGGCGGGTCGGACGACCCGCCAGGCGTCGTGGCCGGCGCTGTCCAGGACCTCGGCGAGCCGTGGTCGGTCCAGACCCGCCAGCAGGACCCGGCCCGGCGCCCCGAACCACAGCGGGTACGGGTGGCCCAGTTCGGAGGTGGTCCGCAGCTCCGAGACGCTCTGCACCTCCTCGATGAACATCCGTTCGTTGCCGAGCATCACGCTGAGCCCGACGGTCTCGCCGGCCTGGTCGCGCAGGCGCCGCATCGGCGGCAGCGCCACGATGCGCAGGTCGCTGCGGGCCTGGTACGCGGCGCCGAGGGTCAGGGTGCGCGGCCCGAGCTGGTAGCGGCGGCTCACCGGGTCCTGCGCGGCGAGCTGTACCTCCTCCAGGGAGCGGAGCAGGCGGGCGACCGTGCTCTTCGGCTGGCCCACGCGCACGGCCAGCTCCCGTACGCCGAGTCCGGTGTCGGCGGTGCGCAGCGCCTCCAGCAGTTCCACCGCACGCCGTAACGACTCGCTCACCGCGCCTCCTGTGTTTCGTCGGTACCGACACCGTGGGCAGGCGTCGGGCTTGACGGATCCGGGGATCAGCGCCAGGCTGTGTCCCAATACACGACCTACTGTCCCGCCAGGCGGGACACTACAGGATTCAGCGTGGCGGCGCCACCGCGCCGCCAACTCGTCCAGGGAGGCGTGCCGATGCGCTCAGGTCCCGACAAGGGCGCGGAGGCGTCCGTCCGGCAGATCGCGGTCGCCAGCCTGATCGGCACCGTCGTGGAGTGGTACGACTTCTTCCTGTACGCCACGATGGCCGGACTGGTGTTCAACCACGCGTTCTTCCCGACCGTCAGCCCGTTGATCGGCACCATGGTCGCCTTCGGGACCTTCGCGGCCGGCTTCGTCACCCGCCCGATCGGCGGCCTGCTGTTCGGCCACTTCGGCGACCGGCTGGGCCGCAAGCGGATGCTCGTCATCACCATGATGATCATGGGTGGCGCCACGTTCGCGATGGGCCTGCTGCCGACGTACCAGCAGGCCGGCATCCTCGCACCGATCCTGCTGCTGGTACTGCGGATGCTGCAGGGCATCGGCCTCGGCGGCGAGTGGGGCGGTGCCATCCTGATGACCGCGGAGCACTCGCCGCGGCACCGGCGTGGCTGGTTCACCAGCTGGCCGCAGCTGGGCGTACCGATCGGGCTGCTGGCCTCCACGCTGATGGTCGACGCGCTCAGCGCCCGCGGGGACACCGCCCTCGTCGACGGGGCCTGGCGGATCGGCTTCCTGCTCAGCGCCGTCCTCGTCGGGGTGGGCCTGTTCATCAGACTGCGGGTCACCGAGCCGCCGGCCTTCGCGGAGATCCGGCGCCGTGGACAACGGGCGCGCCTCCCGCTGGCCGACGTGTTCCGCCGGCATCCCCGGGTGACGCTGCTCGGAACCGGCGCGCGGTTCTCTGAGAGCCTGACGTTCAATATCTACAACGCATTCATCGTCGCCTACATCACGCAGGTGATGAAGCTGGCCAACGGGGTGGCGCTCAACGGCCTGCTGATCGCCGCGGTGGTCGGGCTCCTCGTGGTACCCGCCGCCGGCCGGCTGTCCGACCGGGTCGGCCGGCGGCCGGTGTTCCTCGCCGGTGCGGTGCTCGCGGCGGTGTCCGCGTTCCCGCTCTTCGCGCTCATCGACAGCGGGAACACGCCGCTGATCTGGCTGGCGATCGTGGTCGGCTGGGGCCTGGCGGCCTGCGGCATGTTCGGTGTCGAGGGAGCCTTCTTCGCCGAGCTGTACCCCACCAACGTGCGCTACAGCGGGATCTCGATCGTCTACCAGATCGGCGTCCTGCCCTCCGGCGCGATCGGACCGGTGGTGGCCGGTGCGCTGGTCGCCGCCTTCGACAACCACTCCTGGCCGGTGGCCGCCTACGTACTGATCGGGGCGCTGATCACCATCGTGGCGTTGCTGCTGTCCCCGGAGACCCACCGGCGTGACCTGGACTCACCCGACGACGCCGCCACCGAGGCCCGCGGCCGGCGACACGAGCCGCAGCCGGCTCCCTGACCGGTCACCGGTTCCGACCCACACCAGGAGGACACACTGTGCCTGACCAGCCGGACGTCGTGCTCGTACTCGCCGACGACATGGGTTTCTCCGACATCGGGTGCTACGGCGGAGAGGTGGACACCCCGAACCTGGACCGGCTGGCGGCCTCCGGCGTGCGGATGTCGCAGTTCTACAACACGGCACGGTGCAGCCCGTCCCGCGCGTCGCTGCTGACCGGGCTGCATCCCCACCAGACCGGCATCGGCATCCTGAACTACGACGACGCGCCCGACGGATATCCCGGCTCGCTGAACGACTCGTGCGTCACGCTCGCCGAGGTGCTCGGCGCCGCGGGCTACCGGACGTACCTGAGCGGAAAGTGGCACCTGGCCAGCGACCTGGAGAACCCGAACGACGCGTGGCCGACCCGGCGCGGCTTCCAGCACTTCTACGGCAGCCTGGAGGGCGCCGGGAGCTACTACCATCCCCGGACGCTCATGCGCGGCGAGCGCAACATCGAGGACGAGGCGCTGGACCCCGACTTCTTCTACACCGACGCGATCAGCGACAACGCCGCCCGGTTCGTCCGCGACCACCACCACGCCACCGCCGACGACCCGCTGTTCCTGTACCTCGCCTACACCGCGCCGCACTGGCCGCTGCACGCGCATCCGACAGACATCGAACGCTACGCGGGCCGGTTCGACAGCGGCTGGGACGTGCTGCGCGGTCAGCGGATGCGCCGGCTCACGGCATCCGGCCTGATCGAGCGGGGCTGGGCGTGCAGCGACCGCGACCCCGCCGTACCCGCCTGGGAGGAGACCGGCGACCACGAGTGGCAGGCCACCCGGATGGCCACGTACGCCGCCCAGATCGACCGGATGGACCAGGGCATCGGCCGGGTACTCACCGCGCTGGAGGAGACCGGCCGGCTGGACGACACGATCTTCCTCTTCCTGTCGGACAACGGCGGCTGCGCGGAGGAGATGCCGCCGGAGTCGGTACGGGAGTTCATCACCGGATTCGTCGCGTTCCGCGACACCACCCGGGCCGGCGCGCCGGTACGCCCCGGCAACACGCCCGACATCGAGCCCGGGCCCGAGGACACCTACTCGACCTACGGCCGGGCCTGGGCGAACCTGTCGAACACACCGTTCCGGGAGTACAAGCACTGGGTGCACGAGGGTGGCATCGCCACCCCGCTGATCGCGCACTGGCCACGCGGCCTCGGCACCGGCGACCGGATCGTGCACCACCCGTACCAGCTGCCGGACGTGATGGCGACCGTCCTGGCGGCCACCGGCGCCAGGTACCCCACCGAGTACCAGGGTCGGTCCGTGCTGCCGCCGGAGGGCCACAGCATGCTCGGTTCCTGGCGGGGCGGGCCGGCCGAGCCGCACACCCTGTACTGGGAGCACGAGGGCAACGCCGCGATCCGCCGCGGCCGGTTCAAGCTGGTCCGCAAGTACCCGGGGGACTGGGAGCTGTACGACATCGACGCGGACCGCACCGAGCTGCACGACGTGGCGGCGGAGCATCCCGATGTGGTCGCCGAGCTGTCCGGGGCGTACCGGAACTGGGCGCAGCGGTGCGGCGTCCTGCCCCGGGAGGAGGTGCTCGAGCTGTACCGCAGGCGGGGGCGCGGTCTGCCCCAGTGACCGACCGGGGCACCCCCGCCGGGCCCGCCCGGGACGCCGCCGGTGACGCCCGGCGCCTACCGGCGGTGAGCGGACCAGGCCCGCGGCCTAGGATTACCGGTCATGGCGCGAGTGCTGACACCACAGGCGGAGGACTTCCCCCGCTGGTACCAGGATGTGATCAACAAGGCCGAGCTGGCCGACAACGGCCCGGTGCGCGGCACGATGGTGATCCGACCGACGGGGTACGCCCTGTGGGAGCGGATCCAGTCGGAGATGGACGACCGGATCAAGGCGGCCGGCGCCCAGAACGCGTACTTCCCGCTGTTCATCCCGGAGAGTTACCTCAAGCGCGAGGCCGAGCACGTCGAGGGTTTCTCGCCGGAGCTGGCCGTCGTCACCCACGCCGGTGGCAAGCAGTTGGACGAGCCGATCGTCGTGCGGCCCACCTCGGAGACCGTGATCGGCGAGTTCATGGCCAAGTGGGTGCAGAGCTACCGTGACCTGCCCCTGCTGCTCAACCAGTGGGCCAACGTGGTGCGCTGGGAGCTGCGGCCGCGCACCTTCCTGCGCACCTCGGAGTTCCTGTGGCAGGAGGGGCACACCGCGCACGCCACCGAGGCGGACGCCCGCGCGTACGCCCGACGCATCCTGCACGAGGCGTACGAGGACCTGATGGTGAACCTGCTCGCCATCCCGGTGACCGTGGGTCGCAAGACCGACCGGGAGCGGTTCGCCGGCGCCACCAGCACGTACACGCTGGAGGCGATGATGCGTGACGGCAAGGCGCTGCAGATGGGCACCTCGCACGAGCTGGGGCAGAACTTCGCCAAGGCGTTCGACATCGACTTCTCCACCGACTCCGGGACGCGCGAACACGCGTGGACGACGTCGTGGGGCAGCACGACCCGGATGATCGGTGCGCTGATCATGTGCCACGGCGACGACAACGGGCTGCGGGTGCCGCCGAAGCTGGCGCCGGTGCAGGCGCAGGTGATGGTGGTCAAGGCCGGTGAGGGCGTGGTCGAGGCCGCGGCGAAGCTGCGCGACGCGCTGCGTGACGCCGGGGTGCGGGTCGGGTTCGACGACCGCACGGACACACCGTTCGGCCGGCGCGCGGTGGACGCGGAGCTGAAGGGGTACCCGATCCGCATCGAGGTGGGCCCGCGCGACCTGGCCACCGGCAACGTGGTGCTGGCCCGACGGGTCGCCGGCTCGAAGGTCGCGGTGCCGCTGGACCGCGCCGTCGAGGAGGTGCGGGCCGCGCTCGACGCGGACCAGCAGGCGATGTACGACGAGGCGCTCGGCTGGCGCGAGGAACGGACCACCGAGGTGTCCACATTGGACGACGCGGTGGCCGCGGCGGCGACCGGCTTCGCCAAGCTGCCGTGGTCGGCCGTCGGTGTCGCCGGTGAGGCCGAACTCAACAAGCAGGCGATCACGGTCCGCTGCCTGGTGCGCGCCGACGGTTCCGTGCCGGACTCGGAGAACGAGCCCGACCTGACCGCGTACGTGGCCCGCTCGTACTGATTCGACCCGGCCCGCGCCGACGTGTCGGCGCGGGCCGAGTGCTGTCGCCCACCCGGTGAGCCGTAGCCGGCTCGGGGGGTCGTAGCCGGCCCGGCGGTCGTGACCAACGGCACGCAACCCTGGTGACCGTCGTCGCGGCACTGGCATTCTGCCGCCATGGCGAACTTCTTCGAACCAGGCCGCGTCGTGGAGTACCGGGCGTACTTCGGCAGTGCGCTGTCCCAGGTGACGCCGGTGCGGGTGGTGCGACACGACGAGGACGGCCTGCTCACCTGGCTGGCGCCGGGTACCCCGTTGTGGCGGCTCACCAGCCCGGACGGCCCGCTGCGCGACGTTCCCCGGGAACAGTGGCCGACCCGCCTGGTCCCGGCGTCCTGGTCGGGCAACGGCATCCTGCAGTGGACGCCGCCGGACGCGGCGCACGCCGTGTGGTGGTTCTGGCGTGCCGACGGGTCGACCGACGTCGCGGGGTTCGAGGCCTGGTACGTCAACCTGGAGCGGCACGAGGTCTGCCTGGACGACCGGACGGCGGGAATCGACGTGGTCGACCAGGAGCTGGACGGCGTGCTCAGCGCGGATCGCCGGTGGGTCTGGAAGGACGAGGAGTCGTTCGCGGACAAGACCGGCCACCCGGCGTTCTGGTCGGCGGCGGAGGCCGAGGCGGTACGCGCCGAGGGCGAGCGGGTCCGTGCCGTCGCCGAGGCCGGCGGCGCGCCGTTCGACGGCCGCTGGTGCGACTTCACCCCGGCGCCGGACTGGACGCTGCCGGAGCGACCGGCGTACGGGTGGGACCGGGCGGCGCTGCTGGACGCGGTGTGGCGGGACCCGGGCGCGTAGCCGTGATCGGAGCGGGACCGGCGGAAATTCGGAGGCGGGCCGTCGGACCCCCTCGCTACGGTTCCCGGGTGATGAAGAATGTTCCGCCGTCGGGCGGCGAGAAGGAGAGCCTGCACGCCGCTCTCGACCGGCACCGCGACGTGGTGCTGTGGAAGATCGACGGGCTGGACGACGAGCAGTTGCGTCGACCGATGACGCCGTCCGGGACGAACCTGCTCGGCATGCTCAAGCACCTGGCCGCCGTCGAGTACGACTGGTTCTGCTCGACGTTCGGGCGCTCGACCGAGCCGTTGCCGTTCGACGACGACGATCCGGAGGCGGACCTGCGGGTGGAACCGCACGAGTCGACCGCCGACATCGTCGCGTTCTACGGCCGCGCCCGCGCCGCCGCGGACAAGGTCATCGACGAGGTGGCGCTGGAGGACACGGGCACGGACTGGTCCGGCATGACCGTGTCGATGCGCTGGGTGCTCATCCACATGCTCGAGGAGACCGCGCGGCACGCGGGGCACTTCGACATCCTGCGGGAACTCCTCGACGGCGCGACCGGCGATCACGCCGGGGCCTGAAGCTGCCCCACCGTGGCGGTCAGCCCCGCGGCGGTCTCCCGCGCGGCGAAGCGGGTCCGGTACGCGGTGGGCGTGGTGCCGACGTCGCGGCCGAAGTGCCGGCGCAGCACCGCGGTGGTGCCGAAGCCGCAGCGTCGCGCGATGTCGTCGACCGGCAGGTCGGTCGATTCGAGCAGCTCCTGGGCGAGCTGTACGCGCTGCTGCTGCACCCAGCGCAGCGGGGTCGTGCCGGTGACGTCGGTGAACCGGCGGGCGAAGGTCCGGGGAGACTGGTGCGCCCGGCGCGCCAGCGACGCGACCGTGAGCGGGGTGTCCAGGCTCTGCCGCGCCCAGGACAGCAGCCCGGTCAGCGGGCCGGGCTCCACCCGGTCGATGGGGTGTGGCACGTACTGTGCCTGGTTGCCGTCCCGGTGCGGCGGCGTGACCATCTGCCGGGCGATCGTGGTGGCCACGGCCGCGCCGTGGGCGAGGCGCACCAGGTGCAGGCACAGGTCGAGCCCGGCCGCGGTGCCCGCGGAGGTCCACACGGGGCCGTCGTGTACCCACAGCGGGCCGGACTCGACGGTCGTCGCGGGGTAGGCCTCGGCCAGCGCCCCGGTCAGCGACCAGTGCGTGGTGGCCCGGCGCCCGGCGAGCAGGCCCGCCGCGGCCAGTACGAAGGCACCCGAGCACAGCGCGGCGACGGGGGCACCCGCGGCCACCGCGGCGCGCAGCGCGGCGTGCGTGCCCGGGTCGACTGTCGGATTGCCGTCCCCGTTGCCCGGCACGAGCACCAGGTCGGCCTCGGACACCGAGCCCATGCCCCGGTCGGCGCGGATCGTGACCGACCCCTCCGCGGTGACCGACCGGCGTCGGGTCGAGCAGCGAAGCAGCGTGAAGCGCGGGACCCCGTGGACGGTGCGGTCCACCCCGAACACCTCCTGGACGACCGCGTAGTCGAACAGCCGCATGCCGTCGTGCAGGAGTACCGCCACCGTGCGCATGGGTCCATGATGCGGGGGCTGATGTCGGGCGGAAACACCATGGCAGAAAACAGCGCATCAGTGTCGTTCCTGCCACTCGTGACGGGGGCCGCGCGCCCGCAGGCTGGGGGCATGACGAACACCCTGCGACCCGACGCGGTCCTGATCCTCATCGACGTACAGGTCGGCTTCGACGACCCCGTGCTCGGCACCCGCAACAACCCCGACGCCGAGGCCAACATCGCCCGACTCGTCACGTACTGGGCCCGGACGGACCGTCCGGTGGTCCGCGTCCGGCACGTTTCCTCGGAACCCGGGTCGCCGCTCGGTGCCGCTCTGCCCGGACAGGCTTTCAAGCCGGAGGTGGCGGACGTCGTACCGCGGCTGGAGATCGTCAAGCAGGTCCACTCGGCCTTCCACGGAACCCCGGACCTGCACGCCTGGCTGTCCGCGCACGGGGCCCGGCAGCTCGTGATCGCCGGCATCCAGACCAACCGGTGCGTCGAGACCACCGCCCGGGTGGGCAGCGACCTGGGGTACGAGGTGGTGGTGGCCATCGATGCCACCTTCACCTTCGACGCGACCACCCCGGACGGGGACAAGGTCACCGCCGACGAGCTGGCCCGGGCCACCGCGGCCAGCCTGCATCCGGACTTCGGCACGGTCTGCCGGACCGCCGCGCTGCTCGCATAGCGGACCGCGTCCGGGCACAACGGACGGCGAGTTCGTGCGGAGCCGGGGTGTCTGGCACAATGGGCCGCTGAACCGGCGCGTGTCCGGCGCCCTCTACCCGGTGCGTCGCCAGTCACCAAGCATCCGGCATTGCCTTGTCGGTCGGCCATGCCCCACGTGGCCGGCAACACCGCAATCCGGAGCTAACGACACAGGAGCGAACACAACCGTGGCAGTACGCATCCGGCTCAAGCGGCTGGGAAAGATCCGCAATCCGCAGTACCGCATCGTGATCGCCGACGCTCGCAGCAAGCGTGACGGACGGGTCATCGAGGAGGTCGGCAAGTACCACCCGAAGGAGGACCCCTCGTTCATCGAGGTCAACTCCGAGCGGGTGCAGTACTGGCTGACCGTCGGCGCGCAGCCGAGCGAGCCCGTGCAGGTGATCCTGTCCCGCACCGGCGACTGGCAGAAGTTCAAGGGCCTGCCGGCTCCGGAGCCGCTGAAGGTGGCCGCACCGAGGCAGGACCGCCAGGCGCTCTACGAGGCGGAGGCCAAGGCCGCCGGCGGTCTGACCGAGGGCAAGCCCGAGGCCAGGACCGAGAAGAAGAAGCCGGCCAAGAAGGCGGAGGCCAAGGCCGACACCGGCAAGGCCGATGCCGCGAAGGCGGACACGGCCAAGGCCGACGCCGCCAAGGCCGACGCTGAGAAGACCGAAGGGAAGCCCGGTACTGATGCCGGCGCAGAATCCTGACGTGCTGCGTCCCGCACTCGACCACCTGGTGCGGGGCATCGTCGAGCACCCCGACGACGTACGGATCCGGATGGTCAACGCCCGTCGCGGCAAGCGGCTCGAGGTGCGCGTGCACCCCGACGACCTCGGCACCGTGATCGGCCGCGGCGGCCGCACCGCCAAGGCGCTGCGGCAGGTCGTCGGCTCGGTGGGTGGCCGCGGCGTGCGCGTCGAGATCGTCGACAGCTACTGACGTGCTGCTGACCGTAGGACGGATAGTCAAGCCGCACGGCGTCCGTGGCGAGGTCCTCGTCGCCGTGCGGACCGACGATCCGATGGACCGCTTCTCCGCCGGTTCGGTGCTGGTCACCGATCCGGCGGAGGCGGGCCCGCTGACCGTGGAGTACGCGCGCGGGCAGACCGCGGCGGCCGGCCCCGGCGGGGCACGGCTGATCGTGGGGTTCGCCGAGATCGTGGACCGGGACGGCGCCGATGCCGCGCGCGGTGTCTCACTTCTGGTGGAGAGCGCCGAACTGGCGGATCCCGAGGACCCGGACGAGTTCCTGGACCATCGGCTGGTCGGCCTGGCCGCGCACGACACCGCGGGAGAGGTGCTGGGCGAGGTGATCCGGGTCGAGCACGTACCTGCCGCGGACCTTCTCGTGCTGCGCCGACCGGACGGCCGGGAGGCCATGGTTCCGTTCGTCACGGCGATGGTGCCGGAGGTCGACGTCGCCGGTGGCAGGCTCGTCGTCACCCCACCCGAGGGTCTTCTGGACCTCTGAGCCGGTGCGGCGGTCACGCCGCGCACGGGAATCACCACGGCCGGCCCGTACGCGTCGGGCCGGCTTGCGTGTGGGACGTCAGGACATCGGCACGGAGGTGGCTACCGGTGCGCATCGACATCGTGACGATCTTTCCCGAGTACCTGGCTCCGCTGGAGCTCTCCCTGATCGGACGCGCCCGTCAGACGGGGTTGATCGAGGTGGGCGTGCACGACCTGCGGGGCTGGACGCACGACGTCCACCGAACCGTCGACGACACGCCGTACGGCGGGGGGCCCGGCATGGTCATGCGGCCCGAGCCGTGGGGGCTCGCGCTGGACACGCTGGTACCGGTCGACGCGGCACCGCCACGGTTCGTGGTGCCCAGCCCGGCGGGTGTGCCGCTCACCCAGCGACTGGCCGAGGAACTGGCCACCGAGCCGTGGTTGCTGTTCGGCTGCGGGCGGTACGAGGGGATCGACCAGCGGGTGCTCGACGACGCGGCCGGTCGGATGCCCGTGACGGAGGTGTCGTTGGGGGATTTCGTCCTCTTCGGTGGTGAGGTCGCCGTGCTGGCCGTCGTCGAGGCGGTCACCCGGCTGCTGCCGGGCGTGCTCGGCAACGCGGAGTCGCTGGTGGAGGAGTCGCACACCGGCGGTCTGCTGGAGTCGCCGGTGTACACCAAGCCCGCGGTCTGGCGGGACCGGGCGGTACCGGACATTCTCCGCTCCGGCGACCACGGCCGTATCGCGCGCTGGCGCCGGGACCAGTCCCTGCTGCGGACCGTGACCCGCCGCCCCGATCTCCTGACCGCGTTGCCACCCGGTACCCTGGACAAGACGGACCTTGCCGTGCTCGCGGAGGGTGGCTATCCACCCTGCGAGGCGGGTATGGCAGAGTGATGGGGTTGCTGCGGGCGGCAGAGCCCAGGGACACCTGGCAGGCAACTCCGGCTGTCAATGCTGGCAGGGCCCGCACCTCGAAGGAACATTCCACCGGCGCTCACGCGCGCCCTTGAGTTTGAGGAAGCAGTCGCGATGAACACGCTGGACACTCTCGATGCCCAGTCCCAGCGGGTCGACATCCCGGATTTCCGCCCGGGCGACACGCTGAAGGTCTCGGTCCGTGTCGTTGAGGGCAGCCGGTCCCGGATCCAGGTCTTCCAGGGTGTGGTGATCCGCCGCCAGGGCGCCGGTCTGCGGGAGACCTTCACCGTCCGTAAGGTCAGCTTCGGCGTCGGCGTCGAGCGGACCTTCCCGGTCAACACCCCGGTCATCGACAAGATCGAGGTGGCGACCCGCGGTGACGTCCGCCGCGCCAAGCTCTACTACCTGCGCAACCTTCGCGGCAAGGCGGCGAAGATCAAGGAGAAGCGGGAGCAGCAGAGCGCCAGCTGACGCTCGCGCGGACTCCGCCGGCGGGCTCACGGCCCCACACCGGCTCAGGAACCTGTACGACCGGCCGGGTACCCACGTACCTGGCCGGTTCGTGTGTCCGCGGCTCGCTGCCGGCCGTCTCCCGCTGCGCGTACGGTCGGGTTGCTGCGCGTGACCGTTCGTTGATGGCCGTCGATGTGACAGTCTGTACGTTGGTGGTGTCCATGCGGTACTCGGCCGTTCTACGTCGTAGGCTGCGCGTGTGACCGAAACGCACGAGCGGCATGAGTCGGCCGATGCGCAACAGCCGAAGCGTCGCGCCCCCTTCTGGCGCGAGCTCCCCGTCCTCATCGTGGTGGCCGTCCTGGTGGCCGTCGTGGTACGGGTCTTCGTCCTGCAGACCTTCTGGATCCCGTCCGGTTCGATGGAGCACACCCTCAACGTCAAGGACCGGGTTCTGGTCAACAAGCTGGTGTACGACTTCCGCGGCCCGGACCGGGGCGAGGTCATCGTGTTCCGTTCGCCGGTCTCCTGGCGGACGAACCCGGACGAGAAGGACTTCATCAAGCGCGTCATCGCCGTCGGCGGTGACCATGTCGTGTGCTGTGACCGTGACAACCGGATCACGGTGAACGGGCACGCACTGGACGAGTCGTCCTACCTCTACCGGGACGCCCAGGGTGTCGCGAACACCCCCAGCGAGGCACCGTTCGACGTGACGGTGCCGCAGGGCAGGATCTGGGTGATGGGCGACCATCGGCAGGCGTCCGGCGATTCCCGGGAGCACTTCCTGCAGGATCGTGACCTCAACAACGCGACCATTCCGGCGCAGTCGGTGATCGGTCGGGCGTTCGCCTTGTACTGGCAGCCCGCCGACGATCTGGGCAGGAAACAATGGGCGCTGCGGTTCGACTGGTTGGGAGTGCCCGATACGTTCGACGGGGTCCCCGATCCGTGATCGGCGGACACGCCGGGCAGGCCGGGGGAGCGGGCCGGCCGTAGGCTGGATTCTCCGGCCGACGCCCGGGTGTCGGCGGCGTCGGTCGGCGCAGGGTCGGGCGTGTCGGATGCGGTTCGTTGACGGAGGTGGCCGGGCGATGTTGGCGCCGCAGCGTACGGTGATCCGCCGCGCTGCCGGGTTGTACGCCCTGGAGCAGGGCCTGCGACGCCGGGGCTTCCGGCGCATCGCCGGCGCCGACGAGGCCGGTCGGGGAGCCTGCGCGGGTCCTCTCGTGGTGGCCGCGGCGATGCTGCCGGACGGGCGCCGCGGCGAGATCCCCGAGCTGGCCGACTCGAAGCTGCTCACCGCGGCGGCCCGGGAACGCGTGTACGACCAGGTGGTTCGGCGCGCGATCGCGTACGCGGTGGTGGTCATACCGCCCGCCGAGGTGGACGAGCGTGGTCTGCATGTCTGCAACCTGGCCGGGATGCGCCGGGCGTTGGCCCAGTTGGGTGAACCGCCGGACTACGTGCTGACCGACGGTTTCGGTGTGGACGGTGTCGGAGTGCCCGGTCTGGCCGTCTGGAAGGGCGACCAGATCGCCGCGTGTGTGGCCGCGGCGAGTGTGCTGGCCAAGGTCACCCGCGACCGGATCATGACCGACCTGCACGAACGGTGGCCCCGGTACGGATTCGACGAGCACAAGGGCTATGCCACGCCGGTGCACAGCGCGGCGCTCGGCACGCACGGTCCCTGTCCCGAGCACCGGTGGTCCTATGCCAATGTGGCGGCCGTGGCCGCCCGGGCCGGGACGACCCTGGACCGCTCGGACCCGCGCCTGCACGGTCCGGAAGAGGCCCTGATACCCGCCGAGGTTGCCGATGCATGATCTGTACGGGGTGTCGGCGCGTCCCGGCAGCGGTGGCTGGACCAGGGTGGGCGACAATATCGGCATGGAGGACGGGACCAGATGAGCGCCGAGGATCTCGAGAAGTACGAGACGGAGATGGAGCTCCAGCTCTACCGGGAGTACCGGGACATCGTCCGCCAGTTCTCCTACGTGGTCGAGACCGAGCGTCGCTTCTACTTGGCCAACGCGGTGGACCTGTCGGTACGCAACACCGACGGTGAGGTCTACTTCGAGGTCGAGATGACCGACGCCTGGGTGTGGGACATGTACCGTCCCGCGCGTTTCGTGAAGCACGTACGGGTCATGACGTTCAAGGACGTCAACATCGAAGAGCTTGACAAACCCGACATTTCGCTGCCCAACGACGCCAGTTTCGGCACCTGACCGTCCTGCCCGTCCGCTTCCCGGGCGCACCGGCGCGATTGCGCGGGGCGCCGCTGGGTACCACGAGGTATGGCCGAATCAGACGAGACCGAGCAGCCCGACGAGCGCGAGCGCGGCTCCGAGCTTCGTGAATCGCCGAACGACAGCGATCGCGAGGGACACGTCAAGATGCCCCCGGACACCGGCCCGAACCCGCCGGCGATGGCGGGCACATCCGAGCACGCGAAGCCCGTCCAGGGCATCTACCGGCCGGACGTCGGTCCCGGCGGCGCCGACATCGACACGGGGGACCGGTCGCTGGCGGGCCGTAGCCGCAGTGCCCGAGGCCCACATCAGGGCGACCGGCAGGAGCCCGAATCGTCGTCGGACACCGGGGACTCCTGATCCGTCTCCGGCGTCCCGCCTCGGATCTCCCACACCGGCGCGGGTCGACCCCGCGAGGTTGAGGCCCGCGCCGAGGCTGAGACCCGCTTCGGGCGGGGTCCCGCGCCGGGCCTGAGGCCCGTGTGGGGTAGGCCCCGCGCCGAGGCTGAGACCCGCTTCGGGTGGGTGTGTGCGCCGGCACTGTGGCCCGCACCGGCTGATCCGCCGCTGAGCTGAATCCCCTGTTCCCGGACCGCGCCCAGCGGTCGCGCTCGGCCTGGTACCCGCTCCCACCTGCGTGGTCATTATCCGGTGACGGGAGATACGCGCGCGGAACACGGTCGTCCGGGCGGTGTCGACCCCGTCCACAACCCACCCCGGCCGTCCACAGGCTGTCCCTCCCGCCCGCCGGATCCGCCACCCCCGCGGCACGGTTGTGCCGACACGGGAGGTGGTCGGTGACCAACCACATCAACCATTCGGCACGCGGGCGGTCGGTCCGCGTCGGCGCGTTACTGCCGGGGAGCTCGCTGCCGGACGGTTCGCTGCCGGACACGGCCGCGGCCGTCACGGGACCGGCGCCGAACCCGCCGCGGCCCGATGACCGGCGGGCGGTCGGGGCCTACGGCGAACAGCTCGCCGCGCAGCACCTGCTCGCTGACGGCCTGACTCTGCTCGCCCGCAACTGGCGGTGTCGGCACGGCGAGCTCGACCTCGTCGGGCATGACCCCGCCAGCGGCCCGGGCACCCTGGTCTTCTGTGAGGTGAAGACCAGACGGTCCGGCAGGTACGGCCCGCCGGCCCAGGCGGTGGTCGGGCCGAAGGCGGCCCGGATCCGGCGGCTTGCCGCGCAGTGGATGGCCGATACCGGCACCCACCTCGCCGACGTCCGGTTCGACGTCATCAGCGTGCTGGTCGGTGCCGGCACCGTGGTCGAACTCGAACATCTGCGTGGGGCGTTCTGAGATGGGCTACGCGCGCGTGCTGTCGGTCGGGCTGGTCGGGTTGACCGGCCATCTCGTCGAGGTGGAGGCCGACCTCTCGGCCGGGCTGCCGGGTCTGAGCCTGTCCGGCCTGCCCGACGCAGCCCTGCACGAGGCCCGTGAGCGGGTCCGGGCGGCGACCATCAACTCGCAGGTGAGCTGGCCCAACCGACGGATCACCGTCAACCTGCTGCCCGCCTCGATCCCCAAACACGGCTCCATGTTCGACATCGCCCTGGCCGCGGCGATCCTGTGCGCTGCAGGGCTCGTACCGGTCCACCGGCTCGAAGGGGCCGTGCTGCTCGGCGAGCTGGGCCTGGACGGGCGTCTCCGGCCGGTCCGTGGGATCCTGCCCGCCGTGCTGGCGGCGGTGCGGGCCGGTGTCGACCGGGCGTTCGTGCCGTCCGCCAACAGTCGGGAGGCCGCGCTGGTTCCGGACGTCCGCGTCCTGTCGGTGGACAGCCTGGGCAGCCTCCTCGATTTCCTGCGCGGCGCGAGGGAGCTGCCGGGCCCCGATCCCGTTCGGTGCGGGCCGTCCGATGTGGACGGCCCGGACCTGTGCGAGGTGGTCGGCCAGGAGCGCGGGCGGCGTGCCATCGAGATCGCGGCGGCGGGTGGGCACAACCTGGCTCTGTTCGGACCACCCGGCGCCGGCAAGACCATGCTGGCCGAGCGACTGCCGTCGGTGCTGCCGGACCTGGACGACGCCGCTGCCCTGGAGGTCACCGCGGTGCACTCGATTGCGGGAGTCCTCACCCCGGGTGGCGACCTCATCCGACGGCCGCCATACCAGGCGCCGCACCACACCTCGACGTCGGCGGCCATCGTCGGTGGCGGTGCCGGGGTGGCCCGCCCGGGCGCCGTGTCGCTCGCGCACCGGGGAGTGCTGTTCCTGGACGAGGCCCCGGAATACCGCCCCGCGGTGCTGAACGCCCTTCGGGAGCCCCTGGAGAACGGGGAGATCCGGTTGGCGCGCGCGGCGGGCAGTGCCTGTTACCCGGCCCGTGTGCAGTTGGTCATCGCCGCCAATCCATGCCCCTGTGGCGAGCGGGGTGGGGAGTGCCTCTGCAGCCCGCTGGTCCGGCGACGCTATCTCGGCCGTCTCTCCGGCCCGTTGCTGGACCGGGTCGATCTGCAGATCGACCTGCTGCCCGTGCGTTCCGCGCAGTTGCTGTCGGAGCGGTCGGAGCCGGAGTCCTCGGCCACGGTGGCCGCCCGGGTCCACGCCGCCCGTGCCGCCGCCGCGGCACGGTGGGTCGAGTTGGCGGGCCGTCGTCGAGGGTTGGTCGACCGGTCCCGACCGAACGGTGCGAGTGGGTGGGGTAACGGGTCCACCCGCGGTGCCGAGGTCGTGATCGGCGATGGAGCACGTTCCACCCGCCCAGCTGCCGCGGCGCCTGGCGTGGATCGACCCGAGCAGCTTGCCGGCTGGACTGATGGGTCTGACTGGGCTGGTACGCCTGGCGGGGGTGACCGGCCTGGCCGGGCGTCCGCGCGCTCCTCCGGCGGTGAGGTGGCGCCGGGCGGCTCCGGAGCGGAGCTCCGGCCCGACGGCCCCGGCCAGCGC
>JBAUUM010000095.1:0-2594 GCA_049582705.1 Actinocatenispora sp. | reverse complement strand
GGTACCGGTGCGGATCACCGGGCCGCACCGGTTCCGGCAGCGGATCCGAGGTCTGGGGCGTGGTCCGCCGCCGGGCGCGGCGAGCGCGGCGAGGAAGGACACCGGTTTCGGTGCGGTCACGGGGTCGCACCGTTCCGGCGTCCGAGGCCCGAGGCCCGAGGCATGGTCCGCGGCGGGTCCGGCAGGTCAGGTCGTCATGGCGCCGAGTGTGCGGTACCGGCCGAACCCGGCGTCACGGCGCGACCAGCCGGACACCTGCCGATGGCGGGACACACCCACCCGGCGGTGCCGCCGACGGACGATCCACGACAGCGGTGCCGATCAGCCGAGTCCACTGTGGCCCGGGCGCGCCGGGTTTGCGGTGCCCGGAGCGGGACTCGAACCCGCACGCCTCGCGGCAGCCGCTTTTAAGGCGGCAGTGTCTGCCTCTTCCACCATCCGGGCGTTCGAATTCACCGTATCCGTGGGCGGGACGGTACCGGGGTATCCCGCTCTGTGATGTTCATCCGATCTCTCAGTTAGTGAACGAGGGCAGTGCCGCGAGCGCGGACGGGATCGCCCGGTGGAATGTCGGGAACACCGTGATCCAGGAACGCAGCTGCGACACCGGCGTCCCGGCGTGGATCGCCAGCGAGAGCGCCGCCAGTACCTCGCCGCCCATCGGCCCGGCCGAGGTGGCACCGACCAGCACTCCCCGGTCGGCGTCCAGCACGAGTTTGATCAGACCCTCGTTGCCGACCTTGTGGATGTAGCCGCGCGAGGACGCGCTCAGGTCGGTGACGCCGACCGCGACGTTGAGGCCCGCGTCCCGCGCCCGCGCCTCGGACAGCCCGACCGAGCCGATCTCCGGGTCGGTGAACGTCACCCGCGGCACCGCCCGGTAGTCGGCCGGCGGGCCGCCCTGGCCCAGGATGTCGCGCACCACGATGTCCGCCTGGTACATGGCCATGTGCGTGAAGCCGCCGTGCTCGGTGACGTCGCCGATCGCGTACACGCCGTCGGCGGCCCGCATCCGGTCGTCGACGGCGACCAGCCGGGCGCTGTCGTCGATGCCCGCCTCCGCGACGGCCAGTCCCGCCAGGTCGGCGCGTCGTCCCGCGGCCACCAGCAGGCGACCGCCGATCACCTCCGCGCCCTCGGACAGCGAGACCGTGAAGCCCCGCCAGTCGTACCGCACGTGGCTGGCCCGCGCGCCGGTCCGCACGTCGACGCCCTCGCCGGTCAGTACCCGCTCGATCAGCGCCGACGACTCCGGCTCCTCGACCGACAGGATGCGGTCCGCGGCCTCCAGTACGGTGACCGTCACCCCGAACCGCGCGAACACCTGCGCGAACTCCAGCCCGATCGGGCCGCCGCCGAGGATCACCAGCGAGGCGGGCAGCTCCGTCGCCTTCACCACGTCCCGGTTGGTCCAGTACGGCGTATCGCGCAGCCCCGGCACCGGCGGCGCGGTGGGCGCGGTGCCGGTGCCCAGCACCACCGCGCGCCCGGCCCGGAAGACGCGCTCGGCACCGCCGTCGGCCGGCCGGACCGCCACCGAGTCGCGCCCGACGAACCGGCCCTGGCCGCGGACGAACCGCATGCCCTTGCCCTCCAGCCGGTCCACCGCAACCTGGTCGTTCCACGAATCGGTGGCCTCGTCACGGATCCGCCGCGCCACCGGTGTCCAGTCCGGACGCAGCTCCGTCTCGCCGGCCATGCCGGCGACCCGCCGGGTCTCGGCGAGCAGGTTCGCCGACCGGATCATCATCTTGCTGGGAATGCACCCGTAGTACGGACACTCGCCGCCGACCAGATGCCCGTCGATCCCCACGACCGAGAGACCGGCCTCGGCGAGCCGGCCGGCGGTCTCCTCGCCGCCCACCCCGAGACCGAGTACCACCACATCGACCTGTTCGACGTCCGCCATGTCCCCACCCTGTCAGTTCACCCGGTATCCCCGCAGGACCTGGCGGTCGATTTCCCCCGTGTCGCCACCTACCCGCCGGTACCCCTGCACTGTAGTCAAAGAAACACGCAGAGCAGTGGAGTGGCATGTACGACCCTCGCACGACCGGGTTCGCGCACCGCCCGGCGCTGGACGGCGTACGGGCCGTCGCTGTCGCCGCGGTCCTCGTGTTCCACGGCGGACTCGCGTTCCTGCCCGGCGGTTTCCTCGGTGTGGACGCGTTCTTCGTCCTGTCCGGCTTCCTGATCACCTCACTGCTGCTGGTCGAATGGGGCCGCACCGGCCGGATCCGGCTGCCCGCGTTCTGGGCGCGCCGGGCCCGCCGGCTGCTGCCCGCCCTGCTGCTGATGCTCGCCGCCGTCTCCGTCGTCGCGCGCTGGCTGCTGCCGTCCGGCGACCTCGGACCCGTACGCGGCGACTCGCTCGCCGCCCTGCTGTACGTGGCGAACTGGCGGATGATCTTCCGTGGCAGCGACTACTTCGCCCAGACCGCGGCGCCCTCCCCGTTGCAGCACACCTGGTCGCTGGGCATCGAGGAGCAGTTCTACCTGCTCTGGCCGCTGATCGTGGTCGCGGCGTTCGGCTGGTACCGGCTGCGCCGACGACGCCGCGGTGCGCCCGCCGACCCCGGCGCGGTGACCGGGCG
>JBAUUM010000094.1:0-1882 GCA_049582705.1 Actinocatenispora sp. | reverse complement strand
TTCGCGTACACGTCGAGGAGCGGCTCCTTGAGGGCGTTCATGTCCTCAGCGCTCAGGTGTCTGACGGTCAGATCGGTGTGGCTGTAGGGCATTCAGGCACTCCGGGCGGTGTCGAGATAGGGCAGTCGGGTACTTGCTCCGCTCTCTTCAGGTCAATGTCGAGGGTCTAGGACTGCACGGCATACGCAACTGAACACCAGAAGTACGCTCCTGGTTACTCTGGTGGTGCGGACACGAGGGAAAGCAGGGCCGTCATGGCGCATTCTCACCGTAGGACGGGTGGCCAAACAGGTAGCCAACGCTCCGAGGACGACGCTCTCGAACTGTCGGAGCTGATCAGAGACCTACGTTTGTCGGTGGGTTGGTCGCAGGCCCGACTTGCCGACGAACTGTGCCGGGTTTCTTCGCATGCCACCGTCACACGAGAGACGATCTCGCGCTGGGAAAGTGGCAAACGGCGACCCGGCACGTTCTGGCTTCGTCACCTTGCGACCGCCTTGCAGACTCCCCTGGCGACGTTCGACGAGGCGGTACGCATGCAGAGACGCACCTTCCTGACCGACCTGGCGGCTACCGCTATCGCTCCTTTGGCCGCAGCCGACCTGGTCGCACACGGCTTCGTGGCCGCGCTGCGTACCCGACCCTCGGTCGACGACTGGCAGGGACGGCTGTACCAGTACGGCCAGGACTACATGATCTTGGGCGCGGGCGAGATCCGTAAGCGGCTCGCCTCAGACCTCGTCGTACTCCAGCAACAGCTCGACAGCCCCGGCATGTGGGACGTTGCCGCCAAGTTGATGACCCTGTACGGCAAGACATTCCCCGGCGCCGACGGCGCCAAGGCGGCCGGCTGGTACCGGATGGCGGCCGTGGCCGCGGACCGCTCGGAGAACCCGGACTCGCGCGAGTGGGTACGTGGTCGTGCCGCTATCGCGCTTGGCTATGAGGGTGCGTCTCTGCCCGTCGCGTCGATGTTCGCCGAGCAGGCTCTGGCCGTCGGTTCAAGGCCGTCCCTGGGTCGCCTGAACGCCATCATGGGGCGGGCGCACGCAGCCGCGATCGCCGGCGACCGTGCGAGCGCCCTCGAACTGGTCGACGAGGGTCGGCATGTGTTCGACGTTGCTGGATCGTCGGCCGACGAATCCTCGGACTACGCGGTTCCGTGGTGGCGGATGAACGTGTTCATCAGCCTGTTGGCCGCGCGGCTCGGGGACGAACACCTGGCCGACGAAGCCCAGCGCGCTGCCCTGGCCGAGTTGCCCGACACCCTGCCCCGGTTCCGCACTCACCTGGAGATGCACCAGGGCCTCATGCTGGCACGGTCCGGTGACCGACCCGGCGGCGTCGCCCACGCCGAAGCTGCCCTGGCCAAGCTGCCACCTGAAAAGCACTCCCTCACGCTGCGGATGCTGCTGACCGAGATCAAGGGTGACAATCCGGTCGTCGCGTAGCTGGCCACCCCAGCGGCCACTATGAGGCATCATTTCGGGCACCTATCGTCAACACTATGAGTAGCACCGCAGGAACCTTACGAAACAAGAGTCGGACAAGGCGTTTCAAACCACGTGCCCCCCATCCAGGTAGCGGCGGGGAGACTCTGCGCGAACTCTGGTGTGAGTACGTAGCGGGTCCACTCCGCAAGGATTCCCCAGCACAGGGGCGGTCCCGGTGATCGCGCGGTCGCGGGTCCGACGTGCTCGTACCCGGTGAATTCGTCCCGCGGTCCGTCGAACTGATCCGATCTACGGCGACACGTACGCGTCGCACTGTGCTTGATGCGAGGCAGCAGTGACCGTCATCGTTCCCGGCGACGTGGTGTTGATCGGCACCCATCGCGTACAGGTCGCGCGGGCCGAATGGCTCAACGGGCGGACCGTGGAGA
>JBAUUM010000093.1:0-4083 GCA_049582705.1 Actinocatenispora sp. | reverse complement strand
CGCCCGACCGGTCGCGCGCCGGACGGTCCCGCACGCGCGCCGGCTACCGCGGGACCTCGGTATGCCTCCGGCGCAGCACGGGCCGGCCCGGCGTTCATCCTCTGCCGCCGCCGGTCCAGTACGCCTCCGACCCCCGGTGCGCCAGTAGCCACACGCGTGAAGTTCCCGACACGCCGACACGAGATATGGTATGCACTCTCGATGCGGGACCCATATATAGTGGTCGACGCAGCTGGTTCGATCATCCGTTCGAGGTTGGTCGAGGCAAGAGGGAACCCGGTGGGAGTCCGGGACTGCCCCGCAGCGGTGAGTGGGAACGACCACCGTCCGCCGCCGCGCCGTGTCCGGCGCGGGGGACGAAGCACTGGGCGACAGCTCGGGAAGCGACGGTCAGTAGGTGGCCAGCCGGCCGTGCCCACAAGTCCGAAGACCTGCCAGCGCGCCGCGCACGCCCGTGCGCGGTGGTCCGAGGCCGCGTGGGACGGCCGACGGCTGACGGCAGCGGCACACTCCCGGCCGCCGCCGACCAGTCCACGCCCCGCGCTGCCCGGACCGTCGGTCGAGCTCGCGAGGAGACTGAGCCATGGCGATCGCCGCAGGCATCACCGACGCCCCGGCGCCCACACCGCGCCGCACGTCGATGCGGGTACGCAAGCGCAACGGTGACACCGAGCCGGTGGACGTCAACAAGATCGTCCGCGCGGTGGAGCGCTGGGGCGGCGACCTGGACGACGTCGACCCGCTGCGCGTCGCGACGAGGACGATCAGCGGCCTCTACGACGGTGCGACCACCGCCGAACTGGACCGGCTGTCGATCCAGACCGCCGCGGAGATGATCGGCGAGGAGCCGCAGTACTCCCGGCTCGCCGGCCGGCTGCTGGCCGCCTACATCGACAAGGAGGTCCGAGGCCAGGACATCGCGTCGTTCAGCCAGTCCGTCGCGCTCGGCCACGCCGAGGGCCTGATCGGCGACGAGACCGCGCGGTTCGTCAAGGACAACGCGCGCAAGCTCGACTTCGCCATCGACACCGAGGCCGACTCGCGCTTCGAGTACTTCGGCCTGCGTACGGTCTACGACCGGTACCTGCTGCGGCACCCGTCGAGCCGGCTGGTCGTCGAGATGCCGCAGTACTTCCTGCTGCGGGTGGCGTGCGGGCTGTCCCGTACACCCGGCGAGGCGATCGACTTCTACCGGCTGATGTCCTCGCTGGCGTACCTGCCGAGTTCGCCGACGCTGTTCAACTCCGGCACCCGGCACACCCAGATGTCCTCCTGCTACCTGGTGGACTCGCCGCGGGACGAGCTGGACTCGATCTACTCGCGGTACCAGCAGGTGGCGCGGCTGTCCAAGTTCGCCGGCGGCATCGGCATCGCATGGTCTCGGGTGCGTTCCCGCGGTGCCCTGATCCGCGGCACCAACGGCCAGTCGAACGGCATCGTGCCGTGGCTGCGCACCCTGGACGCGTCGGTCGCCGCGGTCAACCAGGGCGGCCGACGCAAGGGCGCCGCCTGTGTCTACCTGGAACCCTGGCACCCGGACATCGAGGAGTTCCTGGAACTGCGGGACAACACCGGCGAGGACGCCCGACGTACCCACAACCTGAACCTGGCCAACTGGATCCCGGACGAGTTCATGCGCCGGGTCGAGGCCGACGGCACCTGGTCGCTGATCGACCCGGACGAGGCACCGGAGCTGCCGGACCTGTGGGGCGAGGCGTTCGACGAGGCGTACCGCCGGGCCGAGCGCGAGGGCCGGTACGTGCGGCAGGTCCCGGCCCGGGAGCTGTACGGGCGGATGATGCGGACGCTGGCGCAGACCGGCAACGGTTGGATGACGTTCAAGGACGCCGCCAACCGCACCTGCAACCAGACCGCGGACCGGCCGGACGGCACCGGCCCGGTGGTGCACCTGTCGAACCTGTGCACCGAGATCGTCGAGGTCTCGTCGGACGCCGAGACGGCGGTCTGCAACCTGGGCTCGATCAACCTGGCGCGGCACCTGACCGGTACCGCGGCCGGGAGCGTGGGCATCGACTGGGCGAAGCTGCGGGCCACGGTGCGCACCGCGGTGCCCCTCCTCGACCGGGTCATCGACATCAACTACTACCCGAGCGCCGAGGCGGCGGCGTCCAACCCGCGCTGGCGGCCCGTCGGTCTGGGCGTCATGGGTCTGCAGGACGTGCTGTTCGCGCTGCGGCTGCCGTTCGACTCCGAGGACGCCCGGGAGCTGTCCACCCGGGTCGCCGAGGAGATCTACCTGACCGCGCTGGAGACCTCCGCGCGGCTGGCCGAGGAGTTCGGCCCGCACCCCCGGTTCGCCGAGACGAGGGCGGCCGCCGGCCGGTTGCAGCCCGACCTGTGGGGCGTGACCGGCACCCAGGTCGAGCGGTGGGACGCCGTACGCGAACGGGTCGCCGCGACCGGGCTGCGCAACTCGCTGCTGATCGCGATCGCCCCCACCGCGACCATCGCGTCGATCGTCGGCTGCTACGAGTGCATCGAGCCGCAGGTGTCCAACCTGTTCAAGCGCGAGACGCTGTCCGGTGAGTTCCTGCAGATCAACACGGCGCTGGTCCGTGAGCTGAAGTCGCGCGGGCTGTGGACCGCCGAGATCCGGGAAGCGATCCGGCGGGCGGAGGGCTCGGTGCAGGGCGTCACCGCGCTGCCCGAGGACGTCCGCATCCTGTTCCGTACCGCGTGGGAGTTGCCGCAGCGCGCGCTCATCGACATGGCCGCGGCCCGCGCCCCGTACATCGACCAGAGCCAGTCGCTGAACCTGTTCCTGGCGGCGCCGTCGATCGGCAAGCTGTCCTCGATGTACCTGTACGCCTGGAAGGTAGGCCTGAAGACCACGTACTACCTGCGGTCCCGCCCGGCCACCCGGATCCAGCAGGCCACCGTGGCCTCGACGGCACCGGCCGGCGTGTCAACGGTGTCCACTGTGTCCAGTGCGGCGGGGCCGGCCGAGGTGGCGGCCGACAGCACCGCGATCGCCTGTTCCCTGGAGAACCCCGAGTCCTGTGAGGCCTGCCAGTGACATCCGTCGACAACCGCCGCCTGCTGCTCGACCCGGGCATGGACCTGACCCTGCGGCCCATGCGGTACCCGCACTTCTACGACCGGTTCCGGGACGCGATCCGCAACACCTGGACCGTCGAGGAGGTGGACCTGCACTCGGATCTCAAGGACCTGGCCCGGTTGACCGCGGCCGAGCAGCATCTGGTCAACCGACTGGTGGCGTTCTTCGCCACCGGCGACACGATCGTCGCCAACAACCTGGTCCTCAACCTCTACCAGCACGTCAACTCGCCGGAGGGCAGGCTCTACCTGTCCCGGCAGCTGTTCGAGGAGGCCGTGCACGTCCAGTTCTACCTGACCCTGCTGGACACGTACCTGCCCGACGAGAAGGCCCGGTTCGAGGCGTTCGCCGCCGTGCAGAACATCCCGTCGATCAAGCGCAAGGCCGACTTCTGCTTCCGCTGGATCGACTCGCTGTACTCCGTGCGGGAGCTGCGGACCGCCGAGGACCGGCGGACGTTCCTGCTCAACCTGATCTGTTTCGCGGCGTGCATCGAAGGACTGTTCTTCTACGGCGCCTTCGCGTACGTGTACTTCCTGCGCTCCCGGGGCCTGCTCAACGGGCTCGCGTCGGGCACCAACTGGGTGTTCCGCGACGAGTCCATGCACATGGCGTTCGCCTTCGACGTGGTGGAGACCGTACGCGCGGAGGAGCCGGAGCTGTTCGACGACGTCCTGTCGGAACAGGTGGGCGAGATGATCGCCGAGGCCGTCGAGTGTGAGGTGCAGTTCGCCGAGGACCTGCTCGGGCAGGGCGTGCCCGGGTTGTCGCTGGCCGACATGCGGGAGTACCTGCAGCACGTCGCCGACCGACGGCTCACCCAGCTCGGCATCGCGCCCCGGTACGGCTCGGTGAACCCGTTCGCCTTCATGGAGCTGCAGGACGTGCAGGAACTGTCGAACTTCTTCGAGCGCCGGGTCTCGGCGTACCAGATCGGGGTGAGCGGCGCGGTCTCGTTCGACGACGATTTCTGACCCGCGTCCAGTACCGTGCCGGCCGTCGGG
>JBAUUM010000092.1:0-5137 GCA_049582705.1 Actinocatenispora sp. | reverse complement strand
GTCCGGCGCGTGCGGGCCGCCGCCCGTCCGGTAGCGGCGTCGCCCTGTCCTTCTCACGGCTGTCCACCGTGTCGTTGCTCCTGCACGCCTGCCTCCCCAGGACCATCACGTGCGCGTCGCATTCGTTTGTCGTCGAGCAGGCCGGCAGGCGGATGCCAGTGCCTGTCGGCAGGAGCCGGGTCGGGCGACGTCGCCATGTGATCGCGGGACGGCCGTGGGCGGCGGGCACAAGTAGTGCCGGGGCCGACCTGCCCCGGCGAATCAGTGCCCTGCCTTCACGGTTCCACGGCGTGCACCTGACGCGTCGCTCCCCTGTGCCAGCAGAACGTACCAGTCTGTGTCAACCTGTTACCGCCTACGAACTTAGGGATACGTTCACACTGCGCGGCGCGGCCCGCCCCGGGTGGACGCGTCAGACCGCGCGGTCGCCCGGCGAGGGCGCCCGTGCCGTGGACAGGTTCTGCTGGTCATGGCCAGCACCGAAGCACAGGTCGGCGGGAAGGGCTCCCACCGTCGACGGCTACGCGGCGTGGAGCCGGAGTCCCGGCGGTCCTGCCGGGCCTTGAGCGGGGTTCAGGCACCGGGGTCCGGGCGGCGTGGGGCACGCCCCGTGCCCGCAGCGGTGCCGGCGGGCCGACCAGCACGCGACCGGTCGGCCCGGGTAGGCGAACGCCGGAGGTTCAGGCCGGTACGTCGGCGCCCGGTCGCGGTACCGATCCGCGACGCGAGGGCTCCGCCCGGCCCGGCGCGTCCGGGAAGGCGGGCACGACGTACCGGGCGAAGGACCGGATCTGCGCACGCATCTCCTCGACCGTGTTGCCGACGAACAGCAGGGCGGTCAGGTGGTCCACTCCGACCTGCTCGTACCGGGCGACCTTCTCGCACACCTGCTCGGGCGTGCCCACCAGGTTCCGGTCGAGGTACGCGTCGAGGTCCACGCCCTTGGTCATGGTGCTGCTCAGCGAGGTACGGAACAGGTCGAACGACGAGTCGAGGAACGTCTCGCGTGCCTGCTGCGGGGTGTCGCCCAGGCAGACGACCGACTGCAGGGCGGTGGCGATGCTGGACGGGTCGCGGCCAGCGGCGCGCGCGTAGCCGTCGAGCGTGGCCCGGCCCTCCCGGATCGCGTCCGGCCCCACCTTCGCCGGCAGCCAGCCCTGACAGAGTTCGCGGCGCGTCGGATGGATCCGTCCACGTTGCCGCCCGAGTAGATGGGCAGCGGTTCCTGCACCGGCTTCGGGAAGGTCTCCACGTCGTCGAAGGTGATGTATTCGCCCTGGAACGTCGAGCGCGAGGTCTCGAACAGAGCACGGAGCGCGGCGATCGTCTCGCGGGTCAACCGCGCGCGGTTCGCGGTCCGACGGTCGGGGCGTACCGTCTCGAACTCGTCGCGGTAGCCGCCCACCGCGACGCCGAGCATGACGCGGCCACCGCTGAGCTGGTCGAGGGTGGCGACCTGCTTGGCGAGCAGGATCGGCTCGCGCATGGGCAGCACCATGATGCCGGTGGTGAGCCGCAGTACCGAGGTACGGGCGGCGACGCACGCCAGGGTGACGAGCGGCTCGTAGTAGTCCGGCGGGGTCGGCCAGGCCTCCCGGACGAAGTTCATGGTGGACAGGTGGTCGTTGCCGCCGGCGTCGTGGTAGCCGAGTTGTTCGGCCTCGACCGCGATGTCGACCAGGTCGCCGGCGGTCTGGAAGGGCACGGGATGCATCATCCCGGAGGTGCAGGTGGGGATCTCGATGCCGAACTTCATGGCAGCGCCTCCTGTACTCCTCGACCGACCGCGGTGGTCTCCGGTACGCCGGCGTGTCGGGGCGCGGGCGCGCAGGCCGCGGCGTGGCGACCTGGCCCCCGGTACGTCGGCTCGGAGATGACCCGATTCGTTTGGTCAACACTTGTTGACCACGATAGCCACCCGCCGCCGGTCGGGTCAACACTTGTAGACATCTGCCGGGTCGGCGCGATGTCTACTCGACGACAATGTCTTGCCGCGCCCTGTTCGAGTCGGGACGATCGTGATGCCCGATTGACCCCACCGGCGCCACCGCCGTCGACGGTCCGGCGCCGACACGAACGCGAAGGATGCGTGAGTCGATGACGGTCATGCCAGGGACCGACCCCGAGATGTCGGCGGCGGTCGAGCTCGCAGCCCGGGGGGACACCACCGCGGTGGAGGACCTGTGGCGCCGGGCCACGGTGGCGAAGGGGCCGCTGATCGGCCCCGGCCCCGGCCCCGACGACCATGACCTGCTGGCCACCACGTTCCTCTGGCGGGGCGAGGCGGACCGGGTCGTCCTGATCGGCCCCTGCGACTACGCGGATCTCACCCGGACCGAACTGGCCCGCGTACCCGGCACCGACCTGTGGCACCTGACCGTGCTGCTCCCCCGCGGCATGCGGGCAAGCTACGGCTTCTCGATCGACGACACGCACGACGCGGTCGCCGGCGACAGTGAGTTGGAGTCCGTGGCCACCTGGCAGCCGGACCCGATCAATCCCGACACGTTCGTCTGGGGTTGCAACACCGACGGCAGCACGCCTGACCGGTGGACGCATCGCCGCTCGGCGCTGTACCTGCCGCCGGCCGGGCCGTCCCGATGGGTCGCGCCACGACCCGACGTACCCGCCGGCGAGGTGAGCATGCACCGGATGCGCGCCGCCGACACCGGCCTCGACCGCGACCACCGGGTCTGGGTGTACGTCCCCGTCGGCGTCCCGACCGACGGGAGCACCTGCCCGACCGTCGTACTGACCGACGGCGACTGCTACGTGGAGCCGATGTTGGCGACTCCGACCGTGCTGGACAACCTGATCGCGGACGGTCGGATCCCACCCAGCATCGCGGTCCTGGTGGAGAGCCTCGACAACCGGGCGACCGAACTCAACGGCGATCCGGCGTTCCTCCGGTTCCTCGCCGGGGAACTGATGGACTGGGCGGCACGGCACTGGCCCGTCACCGCGGATCCCGCCCGTACCGTCATCGGCGGATCGAGCCTCGGTGGCACCTGCGCCGCGTTCGCCGCGCTGACCGCGCCCGAACGGTTCGGTCTGATCCTCTCCCAGTCCGGCGCCTTCCAGGCCCCGGCGCCGCCGGCGTTCCCCGAGGGCACCATCGACGGGTACGCCGAGCGGCCACGTCTGCCGTTGCGCTGGTATCTGAGTGTCGGCACGCTGGAGGTCATCCCGGACACGCGTTCCGGCGCGGGCGACACACTGCGCGGCGCCAACCGCCGGATGCGTGACGTGCTCGCCGCGCGCGGCTATCCGGTCGACTACGTCGAGCATGTCGGCGCGCACGACTACCTCTGGTGGCGCGACACCCTGGCCGATGGCCTGGTCAGCCTGCTGGGCCGGGAGGCCACCGGCGGCGGAAACGGTTGAGCAGTACGAGCTTCCCCGGTTCCGTCAGTTGACGAAAGCGTCCGGCGCCACGGGCCGTCGGGTCGTGCGACTCGACGGCCCGGGCATGGGCCAGCGAGACTCAGCCGGCGTCCTCGATGGTGCCCCACGGGGAACAGGTGCTGTCGATCACCGACTGGGACCCGTACTCACCCAGGCACACCTGGTACTTGATCCAGCCGCTCTCCGGGATGTCCATGTTGTGGTCGATGCTCGTGCCGGCGCCGGAATGGTTCCACGCCTGGTTCCACTGGTTGCTCGAATCGGAACGCATGTACTGCGCGACAACGGAATGGCCGTCGGACGCGTTGTCCCAGACGTACAGGTGGTCCCCGTCGTGGACGAACGACGCCGATCCGGCGCAGTTGTTGCCGACGGTGCACACGTCACCCACGTGCGCGGGTGTGACGGCGGCCGACGCCGTCACCGATCCGGACAGCGCGAGGCCGATCCCGAAACCCACCGCCGCGGTCACCGTGGCCAGATTCTTCTTCACTCAAAGTCCCCCGTCGCTCGACGTTTCGTGGCGGAAAGTGTCATCACTATGCAAAGCCACGAAATCTTTGGTCACTTGACTCTAAGTCGTCATGTCGAGCCGGATCACGGGTCGTCCGCCCGGCACGCGGGGAAGCGGACCACGGAAATGCCGCCAAACCCAGCGATCGGGGGTGAAAAAAGTCCGTCCCGAGCGGTCCTCCGGGCGGGAAAATATGTGCCAGGTCACGACAGTGGACCGTGCCGCCAGGCGGTCGACCGGAAACGAGGCACGCTGAATCGTCGCCGTCAGACCGTCAGATGGGTTCAGCCGTCAGGAACTCGCCGACCACGTCCATGTAGGACTGTCGCTCCTCGACGTGGGGCAGGTGGGACGAATTCTCGAAGCGCTTCCGCCGGGCGTCGGGGATGCGCTCGGCGTAGGGCCGCACACAGTCGTCGGTCGCCTCGTCGTGACGTCCGTTGATCACCAGCGTGGGCACCGAGACGAGGTGGAGCCGGTCGACGATGTTCCACTCCCGCAGCGAGCCGATGACATGGAACTCGGTGGGGCCGTTCATGGCCCGGTACACGGCGGGGTTGGCGTCCATCAGTTCGAGTGCCCGCGCCACATCCGGCGGGTTCGGCACGACCCGGCACATGTGACGGTCGTAGAAGACCTGGGTGGCCGCCTGGTAGTCGGGGTGGTCGAAGTCCCCGGCCGCCTCGTGGCGTTCGAGCGTCTCCAGCACCTCGGCGGGCAGCTGCGCCCGGAGCTGGTCGGCGGCGCGGCACCACAGGTCCATCGAGGCCGGCGAGTTCGCGATCACGAGGCGCCGCAGCCCCGAGGGTCGCCGCACCGCGTGCTCGGCGGCCAGCATGCCGCCCCACGACTGCCCGAGCAGGTCGTACGAGCCGGCGATGCCGAGGTGTTCGAGCAGGTTGTCGAGTTCCTCGACGAACAGTTCCGGGGTCCAGAACGACGGATCGGCGTCGGGCAGGTGGGTCGACTCGCCGTTGCCGAGCTGGTCGTAGTGCACGACTGCCCGGTTCTCACCGGCCAGGTCGGTGAGGCTGAGCAGGTAGTTGTGCACGCATCCCGGGCCACCGTGCAACGCGACCAGGGGCACGCCGCTGCCGAGATCGCCGGTGACCCGGTACCAGGTCCGGTACTCACGGAAGGGCGCAAAGCCCGTGGTCACCGCGGTCATCAGTCACAGCCTTTCGACCAGGGGCGCGGCGGAGCCCGTCGGCCCGGTGG
>JBAUUM010000091.1:0-1815 GCA_049582705.1 Actinocatenispora sp. | reverse complement strand
CCCCCTCTCCGCCTACCTGACGGGCTTCCACGCCGACCGCGACCCCGTCGCCATCCTGCCCCGGACCCGCGCCGAGCTCGATGACCAGCTCGAGGGGGTCAGGACCGGCGGCTTCGCCTACGACCACGGCGCGATCCACCCCAGCATCCACTGCATCGCCGCGCCCTGGCCGACCGGCACCCTCCCGGCGGCCCTCGCCTGCTTCGGCAGCCGGGAGAAGATCGAGGGCGACGCCGACCTGATCGAATCCACCCTGCGCGCCGCCACCAAGCCTGGCGCGACCGCCCAGGATGTGATCGCCGTGGCAGCAAGAATCGAGACCTGATCACCACCGAGCCCGCCACCCTCGACCGCGACCGCCCATCCCCCTGACTCCCGTTACGATCCGCAATCCCTCTGGGGCAGTGGCCCAACTGGCTAAGGCACCGGTCTCCAAAACCGGCGATTCCAGGTTCGAGTCCTGGCTGCCCCGTCTCCAGAAACCTGATTCAGATTCATCATCTTCGCCAGCATGCCCGCTGTGGGAGGCATGCCCAGCCTAAGGGTCTAAGGAACTACCTCAAGCAGGTACCGGCAGCAGAAGGTCGGTGAGGCCGAATCGCCGACCGCGGGCGGGCAGAGTCGGCGTCCAGTCGGGATCGACCGCGCGGTAGGAGTCGGGGTCGGCGTCGATCAGCCCGGTGAGGACCTCGGCGACGATGCGCCCGGCGGCGGGGCCGAGGCGCTCGCCGTCGGCACGGGCGGCGGACTCGAACATGAAGTAGAGCCAGAGGGGCGTGCCTCCGGTCCAACCGGAGGTGGCGAGTGGGTTCTCGTCGACGCTCAAGGGCGCCTCGCCCATCGCGGCGGCAACGGCCTCGCCGGAGGGAAGACCGTAGGCGCCGCCGCGCTGGAGATCGCGGCCGGCGAGTGAGCGGTAGGCATCCGTCTCGACCTCGCCGGTGACCGCGGTCGGCAGCTCGATCAGTGAGTGGACGAGGTTGCCGTCGATGCGCTTGGCGCGTTGGGCGGGCGGCTCGCCCTCGATGTCGAAGAGGAGGCGCCAGTCGACGCAGAGCTCCGCCGGGACAGGGCGGAAGCCGAGCAGATCCGGGAAGAAGTCGTGGACGCCCGACTCGCCGTTGACAGCGTAGACGTCGCGGACCTGGCCGTGGCCGTAGCGGAAGGCCGCGTCGGCGAACTCGAAGGGAATCTTCGGGTCGCGCCCGGGCTGGTAGAAGCGGGGTCCTTCCTCACGGATCTCCGCGGCCAGAGTGGGGCCGACGGTGCGCGGCAGGTAGTCCTCGAGGATCACCCACTGGTAGTGCCAGGCGGTCTCCCGCCGGGCGGCGGCGAAGACGTCGCCGCCTCGCAGGCCTTCCGCACGCACGCGTTCGACTAGTCGATTGTGGACCCCGATCATCGCCACCTGCAGTTGGGAGACGAACAGGTGCAGGTCGTTGCGCGGGTCGCCGATCAGGGCGATCCCCTGCGAGTTGCGTGGCAGGTCGCGCTCCTCGCCGCGGTCGTTGACCCCGAGCAGCAGGAGGTTCGGATCCTCCGCCCGGAACAGGTAGGGGCTACCGATCTGGCCGGAGGCGTAGAGGCTCTCCAGGTTCGCCCGCGGGCTGCGGAAGTTGACGATCCGGGCGGCCTCGGCGCGGGCCGCGATCGGGCTGCGGTCGGCGGTGATGTCATGGGCGACGTACTGGCCGAACATCGGCCACCCGGCTGCGGTCTCGCGCGCGTAGCCGCAGGTGTCGCCGCCGTCGCAGATACCCCCGGCGGCGCCCAGCGCCAGGAGCGCGGCGTTGTCACCCTCGATCGGCGCGAGCT
>JBAUUM010000090.1:0-2006 GCA_049582705.1 Actinocatenispora sp. | reverse complement strand
GCCCACAGCGCCTGCCGGCGGGTCATGCCCAGCCCGTCGAAGGCGCCCGCCGTCGCCAGCGCCTCCAGCTGCGCGGCGGACAGTTCCGCACGGCGGGCCAGGTCGACCAGGTCGCGGTACGGGCCGTGTGCCCGGCGTTCGCCCTCGATCCGGTCGGCCACCGGGTCGGAGACGAGCCGGACGCCGGACAGCCCCAGCCGTACCGCGGGTCCGTGCTCGCCCCACCGCGCGGCGGGCCCGTCCGCCGGGGCCGGCGCCGCGCCCCGGTAGCCCTCCAGTACCGCCCGCGCGTCGCTGCGGTTGATGTCCGGACGCAGCACCCGTACCCCGTGCCGGCGGGCGTCGGCGACCAGCGACTGCGGCGAGTAGAACCCCATCGGCTGGGCGTTGAGCAGCGCCGCGCAGAACGCCGCCGGGTAGTACCGCTTCAGGTACGAGCTGGCGTAGACCAGGTAGGCGAAGCTGATCGCGTGGCTCTCCGGGAAGCCGTAGTTGGCGAACGCGGACAGCTTGGTGAACACGTCGTCGGCCAGCGCACCGGTGATGCCGTTGCGGGCCATCCCCGCGTACAGCCGTCCACGCAACTCGGTCATCCGCTGGCTGGACCGCTTGGACCCCATCGCGCGGCGCAACTGGTCGGCCTCGGCGGCGTCGAATCCGGCCACGTCGATCGCCAGCTGCATGAGCTGTTCCTGGAACAGCGGCACCCCGAGCGTCTTGTCCAGCGCCCGTTTCATCAGTTCGTGCGGCACGGTCGCCTTCGCCCGGCCGCGGGCCCGTTCGATGTACGGGTGTACCGAGCCGCCCTGGATCGGGCCGGGGCGGATCAGGGCCACCTCCACCACAAGGTCGTAGAACTTCGCCGGCCGCAGCCGGGGCAGCGTGGCCATCTGCGCCCGGCTCTCCACCTGGAACACGCCCACCGAGTCCGCCTCGCACAGCATCTCGTAGACCGCCGGGTCCTCGTTCGGCAATGTGTCCAATGTGTACTGCTTGTCGTGGTGGGCGGCGACCAGGTCCAGGGTGCCGCGCAGCGCGGTCAGCATGCCCAGACCCAGCAGGTCGAACTTGACCAGCCCGGCGACCGCGCAGTCGTCCTTGTCCCACTGCAGCACGGTGCGGTCCGGCATCCGGGCGTGTTCCACGGGGCAGACCTCGCTGACCGGCCGGTCGCAGATCACCATGCCGCCGGAGTGGATGCCCAGGTGCCGGGGAAACTCCATCACCTGGTTGGCCAGCTCCACCACCTGCTCGGGGATCCCGTCGGCGTCCGCGACGCCACCCCAGCGGTCCAGCTGCTTGCTCCACGCGTCCTGCTGCCCCGGCGAGTACCCGAGTGCCCGGGCCATGTCCCGCACCGCCGAGCGCGGCCGGTAGGAGATGACGTTGGCGACCTGGGCGGCGTGCCGGCGACCGTGCCGGGAGTACACGTACTGGATGACCTCCTCCCGCCGGTCGGACGCGATGTCCACGTCGATGTCGGGCGGCCCGTCGCGTTCCGGGGCGAGGAACCGTTCGAACAGCAGCCCGTGGCGGACCGGGTCGGCGTTGGTGATGCCCAGCGCGTAGCAGACGGCCGAGTTGGCCGCCGAACCCCGGCCCTGGCACAGGATCCCGTGTTCGCCGCAGAACCGGACGATGTCCCAGACGACCAGGAAGTACCCGGGGAAACCGAGCCCGTCGATGACGGCCAGCTCGTGCTCGATCTGCCGGTACGCCACCGCGGCCCCGTGCGGGGGACCGTACCGGCGCAGGGCGCCCTCGCGGGTGAGCGCCGCCAGGTACTGCATCTCGGTGCGGTGCGGGGCCGGCAGCGGGAAGTCCGGCAGCGTCGGCGCCACCAGCCGCAGGTCGAACGCGCAGTCGGCGGCGATCTCCACGGACCGGGCGACCGCGCCTGGGTGGGCGGCGAACCGGGCGGCCATCTCCGCGCCGCTGCGCAGGTAGGCGGTGCCCGCCGCGGGCAGCCAGCCGGCCAGCTCGTCCAGAGAGCGGCGGGCCCGCAC
>JBAUUM010000089.1:0-7628 GCA_049582705.1 Actinocatenispora sp. | reverse complement strand
GGCGGCGAACGCCGGCGGGTGGGGCACGCCCGACGTGCCCGTCCCGGTCGTCCCGTTCCCGGGCGGCGTCCGGCGAATATCCGGTGCCCCGCCGGGTACGGGACGACAGGCGCCGCGCGAAAAAGCGGGTGTTCGTGCATTCCTGGGGAGGAACACGGCCATGTTCAATCTGGAGAACGTCGGGCAGTGGAAGGGTCAGAACACGATCGGCGCCGACGGCGAGAAGATCGGCAAGCTGCAGGAGGTGTACGTCGACACCGAAACCGACCTGCCCGCCTTCGGCGCGGTACAGGTCGGCGTGGTCGGCAAGCACCGGTGGGCGTTCGTACCGCTCGACGGGGCCACCGCCGGACGAGACTACCTGCGGCTGCGCGTCACCAAGAAGCAGGTGAAGGACGCGCCGTGGATCCAGCCCAAGGGCGAACTGCCCAAGGACTCCGAGGCGGCCATCTACAGCTACTACGGCATGGCGTACATCCCGACCACGGCGCTCTCGGGTCGGCGGCTGGCCCGGCGCTGACCCGCGCCCCCGCCACCCACCGGTACGCGCGTCCGCGGGACGGTCAGGGCCGCCGCACCGCCGGATTGGCGCACAGGATCGCCTCCGCGCTGGCTCGGAGCCGAGGCAGGAACCGGAGCGTCTCACCGGCCCGCCGGGTCAGGTCGTCGGTCGACGTGATGCCGAGATCGGCCACCACCGCGCGGAACGCGGGCATCAGCGACTCCCGCAGCTCGGGTGACCCGTCGGCGGCGAGGATCTTGTGGCAGCGCGCGAACGTGGCCACGATCCAGAAGACCGCCTCGCGGTGGTCGCCCCGGTCGATGAGTTCCTGACTGCCGTCGATCGCGATCGGCCGGGCCTCCGGCGTGATGTCCGAGCTGAAGAAGTACTCGGTGCGGGACACCGCCGCGGTGGCGTCGAACGTGTGGGCCAACTCGTCCAGGTGGTGCTGGACCTGACGCGGCGTGATGTCTGCGCACCCCAGCAGTCCCAACAGGTCCCGGTACAGGTCCTCCTGCCCGTACTCGACGAGCACGTCGCGCGCCGCGCGGTACCGGAGCCGTACGGTCGGGTTGCGCAGCGCGGCGACCAGCAGCACGTGCGTGGTCACGCCGGTCGAGAACAACCACCGGGTGACGCTGTCGTACACCGGCTCGGACAGGTCCAGCGCGCCCACGATCGCCCGCAGCCGGTCCAGCGCGTCCTCGTACCGGCGGCGTACCCAGGCCGGCTCGGCGAAGTCGCGGGCCACCGTCGCCTGGAGCGTCCGCAGGGAGCCGGTCGGGTCCTCGATGATCGTGTCGACGCGGAAGCTGCCCGCCAGATGGTAGGAGGACAGCACCTCCTCGGCCGAGGTGACCAGGTCCTGCGGGACGTACGAGACCTCGATCAGTACGCCACGGTGGCGAAACTTGCCCAGTTTCGGCCGTGGTGTGTCGCCGGCCATGACCACGGCGACGTCCACGTCCGAGGCCGGGGCAAGCTCGGCGTCGTCGGGCAGCCACGTGGTGGACCCGGCGAAGTACGCGCCCCGGAAGTCCTCGTGCCGCGCCGCCTGCTCACGTACCCATTCCGACGCGACAGCGCGCGCCGCACCGACCTTCACCATGCAGACCTCCCCCGTGCCGCACGATTCTCCCAGAACGTGGCAATCCACAGTTGTCCCGTGAGGTGACGGAAGGGCGACACCCGGGCATCGCGGGGCGAAGACCCCGCCGCCGGCGGTACGGCGGCGCGAAGCGCTCAGCCCTGGGCCGGCTGGGACAGGCGCACCAGGGCCAGCGAGCCCTTCGCCAGGCACGCCGGGACCGCCGCGAACGCGTCGTGGCTGCGGGCGCGGTACAGGCTCGGGCTCTCCCCGACGATCTCGGTGAACCGGGAAATGAACGAGCCCAGCGAGGTACAGCCGACCGCGATGCACACCTCGGTGACGGTCAGTTCGCCGCCGCGCAGCAGCGCCTTCGCCCGCTCGATCCGGCGGGTCATCAGATAGCCGTACGGCGTCTCCCCGTACACCGCCCGGAACTGGCGGGAGAAGTGCGACGGGGACATCAGCGCGGCGCGCGCCAGCGTCGGTACCTCGAGCGGCTGCGCGTAGTCGCGGTCCATCAGGTCGCGTGCCCGGCGCAGGTGCACGAGGTCCTCGAACATCACCCGGACAGCATCGCACGGTGGCCGCCCGTACGACGCGGTTCAAAGGCGACGGCAACCCGTCACAGTGCGGCGGCGCCCGCCTCGGCCACGGTCTGGTCCTGTGCGCCGGTGCCGCCGCTGACCCCGATCGCGCCGACCACGGCACCGTCGCGCCGCAGCGGAATGCCACCGGCGAAGATCATGATCCGGCCGTGGTTGGACGCGTGGATCCCGTAGAACTGGCCGCCCGGCTGCGAGTTCTCCGCGAGCGCGGCGGTCTCGATGTCGAACGCCCGCGCCGTGAACGCCTTGTTGACCGAGATGTCCACGCTGCCGAGCCAGGCGCCGTCCATCCGGATGTGCGCCACCAGGTTGCCGCCGGCGTCGGCGACCGCCACGTTCATCGGCTGGCCGACCTCGGCGGCCCGGGCCTCCGCGGCGGCGATCACCCGCCGCGCGTCCTCCAACGAAACGGTGTCCATCTGCGGCTCCCCCGTGAGTACCGACTGGTGTCGTCACCGCCGCCCGGCACCGGCCCGGCGGCCCGTGTCATGGCCGTGGCTTGAGGACGATCTTGGAGTAGCCCTCCTCGCGCCGGTCGAAACGGGCGTACGCGTCCGGCGCGTCGGTGAGCGGAAGTTCCTGGGACACCACGAAACTGGGCGTGGCGCGGCCCGCGACGATCAGGTCGCGCAGCTGCCGGTTGTACGCCTTGACGTTCGCCTGTCCGGTGCCCATCCGCAGGCCCTTCTCGAAGAACCGGCCCATCCGGAACAGCAGTTCGCCCTTGGCGGCGTGCTCGTTGGGCGCGCCCGGATCGGACGGCACGTACAGCCCGACCACGCCGAGGGCGCCGGTGGGCCGCACCGTCTCGACCAGACTGTTGAGCACGACCGCCGGCTGCTCCTCACCACTGTCCACAGTGGCCTGATAGCCGACGGCGTCGATGCCCTTGTCCGTGCCCACCCCGTCCGTACGGTCCTTGATCTGCTCGGCCGGATCACCCGCGCCGAAGTCGATCGGTACGGCGCCGATCTGTTCGGCCAGGCGCAACCGGGACGGCACCCGGTCCACGCAGTACACGGTGGAGGCGCCCTTGATCAGCGACGAGTACGCGGCCATCAGCCCGACCGGACCGGCTCCCATCACGGTCACCGTCTCCCCGGGCCGGACATCGGCGAGCGTCGCCGCGTGGTACCCGGTCGGGAAGATGTCGGCGAGCATGGCGAAGTCGGCCTCGTGTTCGGTACCGGCGGGCAGCTGCAGGCAGTTGAAGTCCGCGAACGGCACCCGCAGGTACTCGGCCTGCCCGCCCCGGTACGGGCCCATCGACACGTAGCCGTAGGCACCGCCGGCGAAGCCCGGGTTGACGGTCACGCAGAAGGCCGTGTTGCCGGCCAGGCAGTTGACGCAGAACCCGCACGCCACGTTGAACGGCATCGACACCCGGTCGCCGACCCGGACCGACGCGACGCCGCTGCCGACCTCCGCGACGATGCCCATGTTCTCGTGGCCGAACACGATGCCGGCCTCGGCCGCGGTGCGGCCCTCGTACATGTGCAGATCGGAGCCGCAGATGCAGGTGGAGGTGACCTCCACCAGGACGTCCGTCGGGTCCTGGATGACCGGGTCGTCGACCTGTTCCACCGTGACCCGGTGCGGGCCCTGGTACACGACCGCCTTCATCTCGCGTCCCCACCGTCCCGACGTCCCGCCCGGGCGCGCACTGTTTCCGTTGCGCGGCAACATGAGTGGCACCACCCGACGCGCACGCCGGCGGTCACCACCCCACCAGCAGACCGTACTCCGGCCGACTGACCGGTACATGCGGAACCGACGATTACGTTTCTCCGTCACGGATCCACGCCTCATCTGGGCACCCGGGACGCGGCGCCTCCGGCGGGTCGGCCGTACTGCGGGAGGCGGCTCAGCCGGGCAGCAGTACCGCGGCGCCCCGTACCCGACCGTCGGCGAGGTCGGCGAGCGCCACGTCCGCCTCGCCCAACGGGTACGGGGTGGTGGTGACGCGCAACGGGTGCCGTCCGGCCAGTTCCAGGAACTCCCGACCGTCGGCCCGGGTGTTGGCCGTGACGCTGCGCAGGGTGCGCTCCTCGAACAGGTGCCGCTGGTAGTTCAGCGGCGGGATGTCGGTGAGGTGGATGCCCGCGACGGCGAGGGTGCCACCCCGGTCGAGGGCGTCGAGCCCGACCGGGACGAGGTCGCCCACCGGGGCGAAGAGGATGGCGGCGTCGAGCGGTTCGGGCGGCGGGTCGTACGCGCCGACGGCGGAGGACGCGCCCAGGTCGAGGGCGAGTCGACGGGCCTCCTCGCCCCGGGTCATCACATGCACCCGGGCCCCCTGCGCGAGCGCGACCTGCGCGGTGAGATGCGCGGATCCGCCGAAGCCGTAGATGCCGAGCCGGCCGCCCGGTGGCAGCTGCGCCCGCCGCAGCGCCCGGTAGCCGATGATCCCGGCGCACAGCAGCGGCGCCAGCTTCTCGTCGGTGTAGCCGTCGGGCAGCCGGTAGGCGTAGTCGGCCGGAACGGTGGTGAACTCCGCGTACCCGCCGTCGGCGTCCCACCCCGTGTAGCGCGACGCCGGGCAGAGGTTCTCCGCGCCGCGGGCGCAGTACCGGCAGGTCTCGTCGGTGTGCCGCAGCCAGGCCACGCCGGCGCGGTCGCCCGGGTGCCAGCCGACGACGCCGTCACCGGCCCCGACGACCTCGCCCACCACTTCGTGGCCGGGCACCACGGCGTCCCGGTGCGGGGGCAGATCGCCCTCGGCGACGTGCAGGTCGGTACGGCACACGCCGCACGCCCTGACCCGGACGAGCAGCTCACCGGGGCCCGGCCTCGGCACCGGCAGGCGGGTACGGCGCAGCGGCCGACCGGACATCGGACCCGGCCGGTGCACCTGCCACCCGAGCATGGTCGCCGCGGAGCCGCCGATGTCACCCTCCCTGTCGCCGTCCCAGCCAATCATGGCGGATCCGTCCACGTCCCGGGTTCCAGGAGGAGCGGGTTCCACGGTGGGAAGGTCTGCAGCCCTCCCCACCGTGCCCGCGTGGTGCGGGCACCGGCCTACAGGTTGCGCTCGGCGTACACCGCCATCGCGTCCCGGACGAAGGTCGCGGTGCCCGCGCCGTGCCCGTCGTAGTGCGCCGTGAAGCGCGGGTCGTCGACGTACATCTGGCCGAGCCCCGTGTACGCCGCCGCGGTCGGGCGCCGGCCCTGCCAGCCGACCGCGACCCACTCGTAGTGCCGCCGGGCGATGTCCTGGACCTCGTCGCTGTCCGCGGCGTGGCCGGCGGCGTGCGCCCGGCCGAAGTCCGCGGCGATGTCGGCCTGCCGCTGCTGGAAGCCCTGCTTCTCGGCCGCGGTGAGCGAGCGCCACCAGCGGTCGCCCTTCTCGTACGCGTCGCGGCCCCAGCGTTCGACGACCTCGTCCTTGTACTGCGTGTGGTCGAAGCCGTCGAGCGTCTCGTCTGCCATGAGTTGTTCACCTCCTTCCAACTTGCGCACCGTCGTGCGTACCGACCGGATCTGCCGACCGATCCGGTCCCGCTGCTGTTCCAGCAGTTCCAGGTGGGTACGGAGGGCGGTCGTGGTGTCCCGCTCGCCTTCGAGCACCTCGGCGATGGTGGCCAGGCCGAGGCCGAGTTCGCGCAGCAGCAGGATCCGTTGCAGCCGCACGAGCGACCGCTCGTCGTAGTAGCGGTAGCCGTTGCCACCGATCCGGCTCGGCGTGAGCAGCCCGATCTCCCCGTAGTGCCGCAGGGTCCGGCTGGTCGTGCCGGCCGACCGGGCGATGTCCTGGATCGACCATTCCATCGCGCCCGGCCTCCCTTCCGACCCGCTCGATCCGTCAGCGGTTCCGACGGTAGGGGTTGACGTCGCGTCAAGGTCAAGCCGCGGAGAAACGCGCTCCCGGTATTACGCTCTTGGCGGTATTACGCTATCCGTAGTACTGTCCTGTGCACAGGAACCATCCGCACCCTGCCGCCGGGCCGCGCCCACGCCCGGCGGCGACCCGTCAGGAGACGCCGTGGACACCACTCAGCTCCTCAAGGGCGTGCTCGACCTGGCCGTCCTGGCCGTGCTGCGGGACCAGGACGGCTACGGGTACGACATCCTCCGCCGACTGCGCGCCGCCGGTCTCGACGACGTCGGCGACGCGTCCGTGTACGGCACGCTGCGGCGGCTGTTCCAGGCCGGCTCGCTCACCGCGTACGTCGTGCCCAGCGAGGAGGGCCCGCACCGCAAGTACTACGCGCTGAACGCCGCCGGCCAGAGTCAGCTGGACGGCGCCACACACACCTGGAAGTCCTTCGCCGACACCATGAACGCCCTGCTCAACGTCAAGGAGACGGCATGAACGCGAGCACGCGCGCCGAAGAGATCGCCGAGTACCTCGGCGGGGTCCGGTCCGCGCTGGCCGATCTGCCCGAGCAGACCCGGGACGAACTGCTGGAGGACCTCGCCGGGCATCTCGCCGAGGTGGCCGACGAGGACCCCACACCGCTGACCGAACGGCTCGGTGAACCCGCCGTGTACGCCGCCGAGCTGCGGGCCAGCGCGGGCGTGACCGGCTCCGCGACCCGTCGCCGGGTGCCGTTCCGGCAGCAGCTCGACCGGCTCGTCGCGGTCGCCCGCCGGGCCGACGTCCGGTTCGGTCCGATGGTCGGCTACGAGACCACGCACGAACTGTTCGACAAGCTCCGCCCGGCCTGGTGGGTGCTGCGCGGCTACCTGGCCGCGCTGCTGCTGTGCGACGCCCTGCTCTCCGAGACCGTCACGCTGGTCCCGCGGGTCTACAACAGCGAGTTCGTCGGCATCGTGCTGACGCTCGGCATGATCGTCGCGTCGGTGTGGCTGGGCCGCCGGTCGGTACGGTTCCGGACCTGGCCGAAGCGTGGCCTGGTGCTCGCCGGCCTGGTCCTCGCGCTCGCCGGTGCCGTGCACCTGGCCGATGTCGACTCCGACGCCGACCAGGTCATGGCCATGAACTACTACGACGAGTCGCCGACCACCGACACGAGCGAGGTGTACCCGTACGACGCGGAGGGCCGGCCGCTGACCGGGGTCCGGCTCTACGACCAGAACGGCCAGCCCCTCGACGTGGGCGGCTGGGACTGCGGGGACGACTACGGCGACGGTTATGGCGACGGGTACGCCCCTGAGCCGTCGCCCTCGCGGGCGCCGAGCTACCCGCGCTGCCCGAACCCGCACTTCCCGTTCCCGAACACCTGGCCGGCACCGGATGCCTCCGGCTCGGCGACACCGAGCCCGGACGCCAGCGCGGGCCCGAGCGGCACGCCCTCGCCGTCCGACAGCGCAGCGTCGACGCCGTCCGGGTCGCCGTCGCCGTCCGGTTCGGCGTCACCGTCCGCACCACCGAAGCACCCGTCACCGTCACACCGGTAGCGGTACGGGGGAACGAGGGGACGGGGGGCCCGTCGTTCGACGTCGGGGGGTGCCGGCACCCCCCGACGGG
>JBAUUM010000088.1:0-3188 GCA_049582705.1 Actinocatenispora sp. | reverse complement strand
GTAGTCGCGGCGGGGCATCGCCGGGAACGCCGCCGTCACCTGGGCGTGGAAGTCCCGCCAGCACAGCTGCCGCACGTACGGCTCACCGCCGTCGGCCCGACCCGACCGGGTGGCCAGCTCCAGCGGTGACAGGCAGCCGAAGTGCAGGTCGGCGGAGAGCCGGGAGGTACGGTCGCCGGCCAGGTCGTCGTGGTGTTCCTGGTAGCCGGCGATGCCGTGGCGCAGCCAGGCCGTCATCCGGCGCCGGGCGGCCGTCTCGCCACCGGCCGGCAGGTCCGCGGTGACCGGTCCGCCGGTCATCTCGTCGCGATCGGGCAGCTCACCCACGTCGACGCCGTCGGGCAGCCGCACCCGGCGCGGGGCCGCCACCTCGGCCCGCCACTCCCGGGCCGACCAGGCCCGCCAGTACGGGGTGAACACCTTGTAGTGCCCGCCGCCGGCCGGCACGACCTCGCCCGGCGGGACCACCGTCAGCGACGTGACGGTACGCAGCGCCAGCCGGTGGCGGTCGCACTCCCGGGCCAGGGCCTGCTCCCGGCGCTGGCCGTACCCGCTGTACTCGGCCGCCAGCACGACGCCGTCCGCGTCGCAGCCACGGGCGAGGCGCAGCAGCTGGGTGACCGTGTCACCCCGCCGGATCACCAGGTCGCCGCCCCGCCGCCGGAGCTGCTCACGCAGATCGGTCAGGCAGTCGTGCAGGAAGCGCAGCCGGTGCGGTACCGCGAACGGGCCGATGCCCGGGTCCAGGACGAACAGCGGCACCACCCGCTCGGCCTCCCGGCACGCGGCGTGCAGCGCGGGATTGTCGTGTACCCGCAGGTCCCGGGTGAAGAGCACGATCGCGGTGCGCATCCGGTCCGGTGCCGTGCCGGTCATCGGTCTCCCCTTCCGCCCGGTCGGCCGGCCCGGACCTCGTGCCGCAGCACGAGCGGTCCACGCGGCCGCAGGGTGAGGCTGGTACGGACACGGGGATCACCGCGTACCCGGCTGAGCCGGCCGGTCAGCACGCTCTCCAGGGCGCAGGCGAGCATCTGCCGCGCGAGGTGCGCGCCGAGACAGGTACGCGGTCCGGCCCCGAACGGCAGGAACCCCCAGGCGGGGCGGCCGTCCCGGAACCGCTCCGGCCGGAACCGGGTCGGCTCCGGCCACAGGTCCGGGTCCCGATGGGTCAGGTACGGGGAGTACAGCACCATCGTGCCGGCGGGCAGGTCGACCCCGGCCACGGTGCTGTCCCGGACACAGATCCGGCTGCCCAGCCAGCCGGCCGGGTAGAGCCGCAGCACCTCGTCGATCAGGTCCGGCAGTGCCTCGGCGCAACGTAGTCCGGGTGCCGCGTCGGCGAGCTGCCAGACCGCCCAGGCGAGGGTGTGCGCGGTGGTGTCGTACCCGGCGGCGAGCGCGACGCGCAGTTCCTCGGCGCCGTACGGCATCCCGGCCAGGTGCTCGGCGAGGGTGCCGGGTGGTGGCGCCGCGACGATCCGCGCGATGGCCGCGTCGAGGCGCCGGAACAGGACCGGCCGGGGCAGCAGCGGGGCCGGCACCCGCCGGTGCAGCGGGGCCAGGAAGGACGCCAGCAACGGGTCGGGCACCAGGCCGGCGAACAGCGCCGTGTTCAGCATCGACCGCACCACCCGACCGGACCAGACCAGCGCGTCGAAGGTCCCGACGGGGCGATGCTGCCGCGCGACCGAGCGCATCCGTTCGACCAGCCGGGTACGGTCCAGCGCGCGCGACCCGAAGTGCGGGTTCAGCGCACGGCGGCGGGGTCGGTGCACGGGCACGTCGGCGTGCACGACACCACCGTCCAGGTACGGGGTCAGCCCGCTCAGGCTGCCGTGGCTGCGGAACGTGTCCAGGTCACCGAGTACGGCCCGGTTCCAGTCGGGGAGGTAGCCGGCGACGACCGGCCGCCACAGTCGCAGGCCGAACACCGGGCCGGTCGCGGCGCCCGCCTCCAGCAGGCCGACCGGGTCGGTGGTCCACCGCCACAGGTGCCCGAGCAGCGCGCTCCGGGCCGGCGAGGGCAGTGCTGCGGTCGTCACCGGTACTCCCTGCCCTTCCAACGGGCCGTACGGCGTAGCCCCAGCGCGAACACCGGGAGCGCGGCGGGCGCCGTGACCGGCACCAGCACCGCCTCGGCCGGGGCGCCCCGGCCGGTCTTCGCGTTGACCAGGAGCCGCTGGACGAGGCCCAGAACGGCCGCCACCCGCCAGGCACCCGCCCGCCGCCAGCGCAGCCAGGGCACCGTGTAGGCGAGCAGATGCCAGCCGGCGTTGCCGAGCAGCAGGAGGTCCCGCCCGCCGTGTGCGGCGCGCATGCTCTTGCCGAGCCCGCGCACCGCCTGGGCGTACCCGTGGTACATCCGGGCGGAGACCAGATCCCCGCCGAGGGCGAGACCGAGCCTGCTTCCGGCCCTCCGGATCCGCCGGGCCAGGGCCAGGTCCTCGACGAGTTCACCGGCGACACCGGCATGGCCGCCGACGGCGGCGTAGGCGGCCCGCCGGAACGCGAACAGTTGGCCATTGGCGGTGGCCGCCGCCGGCACCGGCAGTTCCAGCAGGCCGTGCGGCAGGTAGGCGAGCAGCGCCTCGTCGATCAACGGCACCAGCAGCCGCTCGCCCACGGTGCCGGTGCGCTGGCGCGGAAACACGGAGAAGGCGTCGGCCCGCTGCGCGCGCAGCTGGGCACAGACGGCTGCCAGCGCACCGGGCGCGAGGGTGACGTCCGCGTCGCAGAACACCAGCAGCTCACCGCGGGCGGCGGCGGCGAGCTGGTGACACGCCCAGTTCTTGCCGACCCACCCGGCGGGGCACGGCGTACCGCGCAGCAGCCGCACCCGGCGGTCGGCGGCGGCGGCGCGCTCCACCACCGCGGCGGTGTCGTCGTGTGACCCGTCGTCGAGTACCAGGATCTCGTCGGCGGGCTGGGCCAGCAGGCCGGGCAGGGTGTCGACCAGCCGCCGCGCCTCGTCCCGGGCCGGTACCAGGATCGAGGTCGGTGGGCACCCGCCGGGGGCCGGCCGCAGGGTCGGGAAGGCCACCAGGTTGGTCACCAGGCCGGCCGTCTTCAGTAGCTGGAACGCGGCGACGGCGAGCGCCAACGCGCGGTCCGGCGACGCCGGTCCGGGCCGTCTCAGCCCCGCCACGGCGACCTCCCGCGCGACACGTCCCGGCCGCGCAGCGCGTCGA
>JBAUUM010000087.1:0-6620 GCA_049582705.1 Actinocatenispora sp. | reverse complement strand
GCGCCGGCGAGACCGCGTCCTGCGGGTCGGGCGCCTGCGCGGCGGCCGCCGTACTGCTCCGCGAGGCCGGGCGTACCACCGGCTCGGTCGCCGTCGAGGTACCCGGCGGCCGGCTCGTCGCCACCGTCACCGCCGACGCCTGCCACCTGGCCGGTCCCGCCGAGATCGTCGCCACCGGCACCGTCGCCTGACCCCGTCCGGCGCGCTGGCGTCCCCGCCCTTCTGCGCGGCGGCCGGCCCTGTTCCGTACAGGTGGCCGCGCCGGGCCCTGCCCTTCTGTGCAGCGACACGCCGATTGGTTCAGCGTGTCGCTGCACAGAAGGGGTTGCTGCACAGAACGGTGGCCGTCACGGTCGGGTGACCGCACGGTCCGGCGGGCGAGGGATCAGTGCATGACGAGCGGGTGCCCGGCGTCCAGTGGCACCTCGGGGTGCGAGGCGGTGACCGGCTCGCCCTTGGCCACGGCGCTGACCGCGGCGGCCACCGCCGGTGCCACCGAGGAGTCGAAGACGCTCGGCACGATCACGCTGGCGTTGAGCTTGCCCGTGCCCACCGCGTCGGCGATGGCGTGTGCCGCGGCCAGCGCCATGTCGTCGGTGAACTTGCGGGCCTGGGCGTCCAGCAGGCCGCGGAACACGCCGGGGAAGGCCAGTACGTTGTTGATCTGGTTCGGCTGGTCGGAGCGGCCGGTTGCGACCACCGCGGCGTGCTGCCGGGCCTCCCGCGGGTCGACCTCCGGGTCCGGGTTCGCCAGTGCGAACACGATCGAGTCCGGGGCCATCGCGGCGATGTCGCCGCCCTTGAGCAGGTTCGGCGCGGACACCCCGATGAACACGTCGGCGCCGCGCAGCGCGCCGGCCAGGTCGCCGGAGTAGTTGTCCTTGTTGGTGTGCTCGACGAGCCACTGCCAGCTGCCGTTGCCCTCGACCATGCCGCGGTGCAGGGCGCCCGGCCGGTCGCACGCGATGATGTCGCCGACGCCCTGCTTGAGCAGCAGCTTCATGATCGCGGTACCGGCCGCGCCGGCACCCGACACGACCACCCGCACGTCGCAGAGTTCCTTGCCGACCACCCGCAGCGCGTTGGTCAGGGCGGCCAGTACGCAGATCGCCGTGCCGTGCTGGTCGTCGTGGAAGACCGGGATGTCCAGCATCCCGCGCAGCTTCTCCTCGATCTCGAAGCACCGCGGCGCCGCGATGTCCTCCAGGTTGATCCCGCCGTACGCGGGGGCGAGCGCGCGCACGATGGACACGATCTCGTCGGTGTCCTGGGTGTCCAGTACGACCGGCCAGGCGTCGACGCCGGCGAAGCGCTTGAACAGCGCCGCCTTGCCCTCCATCACGGGCATCGCGGCGGCCGGGCCGATGTTGCCCAGGCCGAGCACCGCGGAGCCGTCGGTGACCACGGCGATCGTGTTGCGCTTGATGGTCAGCCGGCGCGCGTCGTCGGGGTTGTCGGCGATCGCCAGGCAGACCCGGGCCACGCCCGGCGTGTACGCGCGGGACAGCTCGTCACGGTTGCGCAGCGCCACCTTCGGGGTGACCTCGATCTTGCCGCCGAGGTGCAGCAGGAACGTCCGGTCGGACACCTTGCGCACCTGCACCCCGTCGAGTGCCTCCAGCTCGTGCACCACCGACTCGGCGTGTGCCGAGTCCGCGGTGTCGCAGGTGAGGTCGACGATGACGGCCTGGTGGTCGGAGTCCACCACGTCCAGCGCGGTGACGATCGCGTCGGCGGTGCCCACGGCGGTCGTGAGCCGGCCGATCGACGTGGAGTCGGCGGGTACCGAGACCCGCACGGTGATCGAGAAGCCAGCGCTGGGCAGGCTGCGGGTGGCCACGGTGCTCCTTCCGGTCCGCGGACGACCGGTGCCGGCCGGTCCGCGACATGTCGTCGTTGACACGCGAGGGGGCTTCCGGGTGGATACCGGACGACGGCGCCCACCGGATGCTCCCTGGTGGGAGCGGCGCGGAACACCCGTTCCGCCCGACTCCCCAGGTCGGACAGTATCGCCCTGCGCGGTCCGGGGTACACCGAGAGGGTCGGTTCCGACCGGCGGGCGCCCGGAATCGACGCGGTCACGCCGTCCATGACCTGTATCGCTTTCGTACACCAGTGCCTAATAGGGGTGCGGTGGACCCGTGAGCGTGTCACGATCGGAGCGATGGCTGATTACGCAGATGCTGCTAATGAGAGCGCGTTCCCCGAGGCGGGGACGCCGAGCGTGTTCCCGGGGACCGGCATGTCTGCCGGGTCGGTCGAGCACGCCGCTGCGGCCGGCGACAGGCGACTGGTCGCGGCCGAGGAACTGCCCACCCCGGACGACGCGACCCAGGGCGACATGGAACTCGCCGACCGGCACGCGTTGCGCCGGATCGCCGGGCTGTCCACCGAACTCACCGACATCACCGAGGTCGAGTACCGGCAGCTCCGGCTCGAGCGGGTGGTCCTGGTCGGGGTATGGGCCGAGGGCACCCTGGTCGAGGCGGAACGGTCGGTGGCCGAGCTGGCCGCGCTGGCCGAGACGGCCGGCTCCCAGGTCCTGGAGGGCCTGATCCAGCGTCGCAGCCGGGTCGACCCCGCCACGTACGTCGGTCGGGGCAAGGTCGACGAGCTGCGCGACGTGGTGATCGAGAGCGGCGCCGACACGGTGATCTGTGACGGCGAGCTGTCCCCGAGCCAGCTGCGCAACCTGGAGACCCGGGTCAAGGTGAAGGTCATCGACCGCACCGCGCTGATCCTCGACATCTTCGCCCAGCACGCGAAGAGCCGGGAGGGCAAGGCGCAGGTCGAGCTGGCCCAGCTGGAATATCTGATCCCGCGGCTGCGCGGCTGGGGCGAGAGCCTGTCCCGGCAGGCCGGTGGCCGGGCCGGTGGCGCCGGCGGCGGCGTGGGCCTGCGCGGTCCCGGTGAGACGAAACTGGAGACCGACCGGCGGCGCATCCGCCACCGTGTGGCGAAGCTGCGCCGGGAGATCACGGCGATGCGCTCCGCCCGGGACACCAAGCGGTCCGGTCGACGTCGGCACGACATTCCGAGCATCGCGATCGCGGGGTACACCAACGCCGGCAAGTCGAGCCTGCTCAACCGGGTGACCGGGGCCGGTGTGCTGGTGGAGGACGCGCTGTTCGCCACCCTGGACCCGACCACCCGGCGGGCGAGTTCGCCCGACGGACGGATCTACACCCTCTCCGACACGGTCGGGTTCGTCCGACACCTGCCGCACCAGCTGGTCGAGGCGTTCCGCTCCACGCTGGAGGAGGTGGCCGACGCCGACCTCGTACTGCACGTCGTGGACGGCTCGCACCCGGAGCCGGAGTCTCAGGTGGCGGCGGTCCGTGAGGTGCTCGCCGAGATCGACGCGGCGGACCGGCCGGAGATGCTCGCGGTCAACAAGGTCGACATGGCCGACCCGGAGACGCTGCTGCGGCTGCGCCGCATCTGGCCGGATGCGATGTTCTGCTCGGCCCGCACCGGTGCCGGTGTCGCCGAGCTGCGGGCGGCTATCGAGGCGCGGCTGCCACGGCCGGGCGTCGAGATGCGCGCCTGCGTGCCGTACGACCGGGGTGATCTGGTCAACAGGGCACGCGAGCACGGCGAGGTGCTGGCCCTGGAGCACACGGCCGACGGGGTCGCGTTGCACGTGCGGGTCGACCCGGTGCTGGCGGCCGGACTTGCCCCGTACGCCATGTCGGAGGTCTCCGCGTCCTGAAGGCGCCTCCGGTGACGGCGCGCCCGGGCCGCCCGGTGGCGGGCGTTCCCGCACCGGGGACGGCAGTCCGCTGCCGCCTCGGGAGCGCGCGGTCGCGCGGCGCACCGGGCCGTGGCTTTTCGTGAGGGCGGCACGGCAGTCGGTGAGGTTCCCGCGCGGGCGGGGTGGCAGTACCGGGTCACTTGTCCGCGCGGGTGGTCTCTCTGCCAGACTGGCGCCGTGATGGAGCGCGAGCAGGAGTCGCGCCGGCTCTCTCGGAAACGCCCGGCCGGTTGCCCGCACAGATCAGTCCGAACCCGCCCGTGGACGACCACGATGGTGGTTGTGGCCGGTCTTGCGCTGGTGTGCCCGGTTCTGTCCAGTCCGGCGAGCGCCGCACCGCAGGCTTCCGGCAGCAAGGTGTGCACCATCTCCGACGAGCGTCTCACCGCGCTCTCCGGGCTCACCGCCACCAAAAAGGGCTACGCGGTGGTCAACAACACCGGTGGCAACGGGATGACGGTCTACTACCTGGACCAGAAGACGTGTCAGGTCACCAACCTCGTCCAGGACGCCAGGCCGCCGTACGAACCGCAGGACCTGGGCTCCACCCCGGACGGCACCCTGTGGGTCGCGGACACCGGCGACAAGGACGGCGAACGCGACACGGTCGCCCTGTGGAAGTTCAGCCCCAACCAGGACCAGGCCCAGCTCTACCGGCTCACCTACCCGGAGGCCGACGGGCACCTGAACGCCGAGGCGCTACTGATGCAGCCCGACGGCACGCCGGTCGTGGTGACGTTCGAGGAGGGCAAGGGGCGTCTCTACCAGCCGACCGGGGCGCTGAGCCCGGACGGCAACACGCCCATGAAGCAGGTCGGCACGATCAAGCTGTCGACCACCGGCACCCCCGGCGGCTCGGTCGGTCCGGTCGGCCAGCGGGTCATCACCGGCGGCGCGGTCTCCCCGGACGGCAAGAAGGCCGTCCTGCGCACCTACACGGACGCGTACGAGTGGACCGTCAGCGGTGGCAACGTCGCCGGCAGCCTGGCCAAGGGAAAACCGCGCCGCACCCCGCTGCCGAACGAGCCGGCCGGTGACGCCATCACCTTCAGCCCGGACGGCGCCTCGTACCTGACCGTCTCGGACACCGAGAACGTCTCCGCGCAGCCCCAGATCACCCGGTACGCGCCCGCCGCGGCGCCGCCGCCCACCCACGCCGCCAAGGACACCTCCGGGGACGACTCCGGCGGCAGCATGTTCTCCAACCTGAGCCTGTCCGACATCACCAACACCGTCATCGCCGTGGGCGTGCTCGGACTGATCCTGGTACTCGTCGGGGTGCTGGGCATCCGCCGGTCCCGGCGCCAGGGTGGGCCGGCTGACCCGTCCGGCCGACACGGTGTGGGTGGCCCACCCAGGGATCCGGAGACGGTGGTACTGCCCCGGATCGGGGAGGACCGCCGGAATTCCGCGGACAGCCGTGGATACCGCCAGTCGCCCGCTCCCGCACCGGGGCCGTCACCCCGCCGGCACGGCGGGGCACATCACGCGGATCCCGGCGATGCCGAGACCGCGATGATCCAGAAGATCTCCGACGACCGGCCCCCCATGGACCGGCGGTCCCGGGAGCGGCCGCCCATGGAGCGGCCGACTCGGGACGTGCCGCCCGCGGAACGACGGCCTATGGACCGGCCTCCGGCGGACCGCCGGCCGCTGGACCGGCCGTCACGGGACCGGCCCCCGATGGATCGTCCCCCGGAGCGTTCGCCCATGGACCGTCCGCCGACGGACCCGCCGGCGGAACGCCGCCGGCCACGCGACATCGACTGGCTCGACGACGGCCCGGAGCAGTACCCGCCGCCCCGTCGACGCCGCGAGCCGCCGGATTCGGACTACCGGCCGGACCAGTCGCACCGCCGACTGCGCTGAGCCGGCGTGGTCGGTACGCCCGTCGGGCGGCGAACACCTGCCGGAACGCGACCGGCGGTCAAGACCCTGCGGGCCGGGCCAGTTCCGGCCGCCGGGGTTCAGACCCGGCGACCGGATCAAATCCGTTGCACCGTAGACCCGTTGCACCGTAGACCCGGCCGACCGGATCGGATTCGGCGCAGGTCAGATTCGGCGCAGCACCGTGACGACCCGGCCCAGGATCGTGGCCTCGTCACCCGGGATCGGTTCGTACGCGGCGTTGTGGGGGACCAGGGTGACGTGACCGTCGCGGCGGCGGTAGGTCTTGACGGTGGCCTCACCGTCGATCATCGCCGCGACGACGTCACCGGACTCGGCGACCGGCTGCTGCCGGACCACGACCCAGTCACCGTCGCAGATCGCCGCGTCGACCATCGAGTCACCGCTGACCCGCAGCAGGAACAGGGTGCCCTCGCCGACGAGTTCCCGGGGCAGTGGGAAGACGTCCTCGATGGCCTGCTCGGCGAGGATCGGTCCACCGGCGGCGATCCGTCCGACCATCGGCACGTAGGCCGGCTCGGGCTGTGGGTTGAGCGGGCTGCCGTCGGCGGTGCTGGCCGTGCCCGCCGTCTCGTCCCGCGCCGGGCGGATGTCCAGCGCCCGCGGCCGGTTGGGGTCGCGACGCAGGTAGCCGCGGCGCTGGAGGATGCCCATCTGGTACGCCACGCTCGACGGCGAGGTGAGCCCGACGGCCTCGCCGATCTCCCGGACGCTCGGCGGGTAGCCCCGGCGCTGGAGTGAATCCCGGATCACCTCGAGGATGCGCTTCTGCCGGACCGTCAGCTCGTCGCTCGGTGGGTCCGGGAAGGACGTCACCACCGACGTCGGCGCGGTCTCCGGCTTGCCGCCGGCTGCCGTCGAGGACGTCCGCCGTCCGGAGCGACCTCGTGCCGTTGAGGACGCCCGTGCGGTGCCACCGCGGCGGGCACCGGCGCGCGGTGCCGCCGGAGCGCTCGGC
>JBAUUM010000086.1:0-3573 GCA_049582705.1 Actinocatenispora sp. | reverse complement strand
TCCGGCGGGGGATCGGTGCCGGAGCGGGAGCCGCGTCAGTGCTGGTTCGCGACGGTGGTCAGGCCGTGGGGCACCTGCGGGTCGCTCCAGCCGAGGTAGTTGGAGAAGTAGTACACGCTGCTCTGGTGGCCGATCGCGCCACCGATGCTGCTGGAGTAGAAGCCGCCGGCGCCGTCGGAGATGCCGACGTGACCGTACGGGGCGCTGATGTCCCAGTAGACGAAGGCGCCGAGGGGCGGGTTCGGGTCGCCCGAGTGGGCCTTGCCGGCGTCCACGGCGCCGTACCAGTGGTCGATCGCCGAGGGCCACACGCCGGTGGTGCCGTACGAGTTCTCGGCCGCCATCTCGCAGTAGCCCTCGTAGCCGGAGCTGCCCATGTTCGCCTGGTACCACTGGACGGCGCCCGCCGGGGTGCCGTCGGCGGCGCCGGTCAGGGTGACCTGCGACTGGTGCCGGGGCGTGGCGTCAGGCGCCGCGCTGGCGGTGGCGGACAGCGGGACGACGGCGAGCAGCGCGGCTGCGGCGCCTACCGTCAGGAACCGTCTCAGCGCGGTGAGTGCCATTCTCATCACTCGACTTCCTCAGATCGGAGGGGGGTGTCGCATCCATTGGACACGTCCGGAGTCCTGTTGGCCGAGTAGGTAACGGCACGATTGGCACCATCTTTATCGCATCGGTACCGAGCTGTACGTTATCTACCATCCGTGCCGCTCGGGCGTGTATCGCGGCCAGGCCCGATGCCCGTGCGGTGCCGCCGTGGCCCCCACCGCACCGCGGGTTCCGCCGGTGGCGCGGAGGCCCGAAACCTCGTTGCGGCCCATGATCGGCGGGCATAGCGTGCACGCGACAGCACCGGACCCGACCCGGGAGACGACGATGGCCAGAACCAGTCCGACAACCGGTCGGCGTGGTGCGCTGCCCGGCGGGTCGACGGCGGCCACCGGGTGTCGTTCGGCCGGGACGCGCACCGGAGTGAAACCCGGTCTGTTGCGGTCGTAGACAAGGAAAGTACGAGTCGACGCCGCCCGCCGGTCCGCTGCCCGGGCGGCTTTTCCTTGCCCGGGTCGGAACCGCCGTGCGCGGAAGCAGGGGCGGGCCACGACCGTCCGACGCGGAACATCCACAGTGGAATCACCGGGTCGGTCCTGCCGCCCCGGGGCGCGTGTACCGGGCTTGACGGGCCCGGTTTCACTGGACCACGTCATCCACTGTGGAGACAGTGACCTCAACCCAGTACCACGACGGACCGCGGGCCGGTCGCAGGGGCCGGTTCCGGCCCGAGGAAGGAAGACAGGACAGGGCCATGACGACGAAGACCATCATTCAGAAGACGCTGCGGGTCCCGGCCGTTGCCGGCCCGGCCGGCGACGGCGGCACGGTGGCCCGGCAGATGGACGCGGTCCTGGTGGGCGCCGGGTTCAAGGCGTCACGCGGGCTGCTGGAGCACGTGTCGGGCCTGGCGCCCGGCGCGGCCATGGACCTCGCGGTGCAGGTCATCGGCGCCGTCCGGGAACTCATCGGCGACCAGGTCGCGCACAACCCGTACTTCCTGAACTTCCCCGGTGACGTGCCGGGCACCGTCGAGCACTGGCTGAGCTGCCTGCGCGACGGCCTCGTCGCGGTCGGCGCCGAGGGCGACCCCGAGGCGCTGCTGCTCGGCCCGGTCAACCTGCTCGACCTGCCCACGTACGGCACCTACCAGCACACCTATGCCGAGATGCTCGCCGCGCACGACGAACTGGTCCCGTCGGTCAAGGACCGGGTGACCGTGCTGCACCTCGGTGGCTCGCTGGAGGAGGAGACCCGGTCGCTCTACCTGGACCTGGCCGCCAGCGCCACGCCGCTCGGCGAGGCCGACCTCGGCCTGCTCGCCGAACTGGCCGCCGTCTGCCTGGACGGCGCCCAGCCGGAGACCGTACCGGTCCGGGAGAACCGCGCCGTGCTCAACGCCGCCCGGCTGGTCGCGGGGCGGTCGTTGGTGGCCGTGGACACCGTCACCGACATCCTCCGGCTGGCCTGCCAGGCGTCCGACGGTGACGTCACCCTGCAGACCCCGACGCGGTTCCGCGCGTTCCGCCGGCCGGAGCGCCGGGTACTGATGGCCGCGCTCGACCGGATCGTGGCCGACAACCCGGCCAAGCTCGGCGACGTCGCCCGGTACGCACGGCGGTGGCAGCGTCTCGGTGAGCGGATCCACCCGCACGAGTACGACCACCCGCACGCGCGGGACGTGTTCGCGGTGGCCCGTGGCGACCGTACGGTCCGCTCCCTGGCCGGCCGCGTCGAGCTGGCGTTCCGCGCCGGCGACACCAGGCGGGCCGTGGACCTGCTCGGCTCGGCCCCCGGCATGCTGCTGCGCCAGCTCGACCGGTTACTGCGGTGCGACCCGCCGGCCGACCCGACGCGGGTCCTGGCCGCGGTACGCGCCGCGACCGGTGCGGCGTCGGGCCGGGTGCTGTGCGCGCTGCGCGAACACCTGGACAACCGTGCCGCGCCGGACATCGCGCGGGTCTTCGCCAACCGGGGCCGCCGGGCCTGGGTGACGCCGGACCGCCGGCCGCCGCTGGACGCCGCGGTGGTCGCCGAGGTCACCGCGATCCTGGACGACGCGCTGAGCGCCCGACTGCCCGCGTACGAGCGGCTGGTCGTCGACCCGGCGGTGCTCACGCTGGCGCTGCCGCTGTCCGGTCACGCGACGGAGGACGGCTTCGGGGTGCTGCCGCGTGGCTCGGTGCTGCCCGTCGACGGCGAAGTGCTGCGGTTCTTCACGTACTGGAAGCAGACCGAACAGACCACCGACTTCGACCTGTCGGCGCTGCTGCTCGGCGACGACTACGCGTTCCAGGGACACGTGTCGTGGACCAGCCACCACCACGAGGGCGCGTACTACTCCGGCGACATCACCGACGCGCCCGACGGCGCCACGGAGTTCATCGACATCCCGCTGGGTACGGTGTCCGCCCGGTACGTCGTGCCGCAGGTGAACGTGTACTCGGGTGAGGGCTTCGACGAGGTCGCCGAGTCGATGTTCGGCTACATGACCCGTGACCTCGACCAGCTGGGTGCCCCGTTCGAGCCGAGCACGGTGCGGGTCCGGTCCGCGCTGCGTGGCTCGGGGCGGGTCGCACTGCCGGTCATGTTCGTACGAGGCGACGACGGGTCGTGGTCCGCGACGTGGCTGAACGTGTACGGCCGGGGATCGTCCTGGGGTAACCGGGTGGAGGCGCACCGCTACAGCACGGCGCTGATGGCCCGGGCGATCCAGGGCCGCCGGCACCTGACGGTCGGGTACCTGGTGGAGCTGCTCGCCGGAAAGGCCGGCAGCTACCAGCGGTACACGCCTGAGCTGGAGCTGACCGAGCCGGTCACGTACGTGGGCATCGAGCGGCCCGAGGGTCTGCCGGAGGGTTCGGAGGTCGTCACTCTGGACCGGCTCAACTCGCTGGTGCCGGAGTGACGCAACCGGCTAGGATCGACGTGAGGTCATGAGCACGCTTCCTTCTCATCCGCCTTTCAGCGGGCCTCTTCAGCCGTAGCGTGCTCCTTCTCCTCACCCGACGTCCGGGCGCCACC
>JBAUUM010000085.1:0-3971 GCA_049582705.1 Actinocatenispora sp. | reverse complement strand
GCCCGGCGCTGGCTGGGCCGGCCGTGGCTGGGCCGGCCGTGCCTGATCCGGCGCGTGCCGCGGGACGGTCAGCCCGCCGCGGCGGCGAGGCCGTTCACGCCACCGACCGGGCCTGATTCCGCACCCTCGGCGAGTCCGGTCACCGCACCCATCGCACGGTCCTCGCAGACGAACTCGGCCCAGACGATCTTGCCGTCCGCCACCGGCCGGGCGCCCCACTCCCGCGCCAACTGCTCGACGATCATGATGCCGCGTCCGGACACGCTGGTGAAGTTGTCGATCGGCGTCCGGCGAGGCAGTCGCGGATCACGGTCGCCCACCTCGACCAGCAGGCGATCGGGCAGCCGACGCAGGCGCAGTCGGACCGCCGACCGGGCGTGCACGAGGGCGTTGGCCACCAGTTCATGACTTACCAAGAGCACCTCCCTGAGCCGGTTCGCGAGGCCCCACTCGCTCAGGGTCTCCTCCACGAACCGGCGCGCGGCGCGGGCCGCGCCGTGGTGCGGCTCGATCTGAAGCTCCCGCTCGGTATCCATCAAGGCTCCCGGTACCCGCTGGGGATGTATTTCATGCGGCTGATTTGCCCGGCATTCCCACAGTGACGAGGCGGCTGATGTCGCTCCAACGGGCATTATTGCCGGAAAATCCGGCAAGAAACCCCAGACTTCACCGAGGTCACACGCGGCGACGACTGGACAGGCCTGAATGTATCTGATTCATTTACTTGACGGGTGAATGAATACTTGCATACAGTCCGGCCATGCCCAGCCGGCCCGCCACCACCCTCGCCGAGAGCCCGTCCTCCCGGCTGCTCGGGCTCTTCGCCGGCCAGCGCCTCACGCCCGCACAGCGCCGGATCGCCCAGACCCTCGTGGAGCACGCGCCGCAGGCCGGGTACCTGTCCAGCAGCGACGTCGCCGAGCTGGCCGGGGTGAGCCAGCCGTCCGTGACCCGGTTCGCAACCGCCATCGGCTACGACGGCTACCAGGCGCTGCGGCAGCGGATCCGGCAGCTCGTGCACAGCGACGAAGGACCGGCCGCCCCGCACCCGGAGACCCGGGCCGAGGCGCGACACAACGAGTGGCAGCGCGCCGTCGGCGTCGAGCACGAGAACCTGGCCAGCCTCTCCGAGTTCCTGGCCGACCCGGCACCCGTACTGGTCGCGGCCCGCCTACTGTCCACCAGCCGCCCGCTGCCCGTGCTCGGACTCCGCGCCGCCCGGCCGATCGCCGAGTACTTCGGGTACTTCGCCGCCAAGGTGCACCCCGATGTCCGGGTTCTGGACGCGGGCGGCAGCCTGCTCGTCGACCAGCTGGAACAGGCCCGGTCCGCCGGCGCCACCGCCCTGCTCACCTTCGTACTGCCGCGTTACCCGGCCGAGGCCCTCGACGCGCTGCGCGACTCGCGCGCGGTGGGGCTGAGCACCGTGACCGTCAGCGACAGCGCGATGAGCCCGGCCACCGAGCTGTCCGACGTGCTGCTGCCCGCCCCGGTCGGCGCGCAGCTGGTGTTCGACATGCACAGCGCCCCCATGGTGATGGCCATGGTGCTGCTGCAGGCGATGTGCGACGCCGCGCCGACCGAGACGCAGAACCGGCTGGAATCCTTCGAACGGTCCGCGGCGCGTCGCGGACTGTTCGCCCCTTGACCACTGCCATACAGGAACAGCAGGACCACCGTCACGCCCCGGACGCCGGCAGCCCGCCCGCGTACCGGGGCCGGCGGACCGCCCGATACCCGGAAGGAAGGCGACGTGGTGAGCGCTCCGTCGGAACCGATCCGCGCACCCCGCGGCAGTACCCTGTCGGCCCGCAGCTGGCAGACCGAGGCGCCGCTGCGGATGCTGATGAACAACCTCGACCCCGAGGTGGCCGAGCGGCCCGACGACCTGGTCGTGTACGGCGGCACCGGGCGCGCGGCCCGCTCCTGGCCGGCGTACCACGCGATCGTGCGGACCCTGCGCACCCTCGGCCCCGAGGAGACGCTGCTGGTGCAGTCCGGCAAGCCGGTGGGCGTGCTGCGCACCCACGAATGGGCGCCGCGGGTACTGCTGGCCAACTCCAACCTCGTCGGTGACTGGGCGAACTGGCCGGAGTACCGGAAGCTGGAACACCTCGGTCTGATGATGTACGGGCAGATGACCGCCGGCTCGTGGATCTACATCGGCACCCAGGGCATCCTGCAGGGCACGTACGAGACGTTCGCCGAGGTCGCCCGGAAGCGTTTCGGCGGCACCCTGGCCGGCACGCTCACGCTGACCGCCGGGTGCGGCGGGATGGGCGGCGCGCAGCCACTCGCCGTCACCATGAACGGCGGGGCCTGCCTCATCATCGACGTCGACCGCGCCCGCCTGCGGCGCCGCGTGGACACCCGGTACCTCGACACGATCGCCGACAGCCTGGACGAGGCGATCGACCTCGCGGTACGCGCCCGGGCCGACCGCGCCGCCCGGTCGATCGGCGTGGTGGGCAACGCGGCCACCCTGCTGCCGGAGATCCTGCGTCGCGGTGTACCGGTCGACATCGTCACCGACCAGACGTCCGCGCACGATCCGCTGTCGTACGTGCCGGAGGGCATCGACCCCGGCGACGCGCCCGACTACGCGGCGAAGAAGCCCGAGGAGTTCACCGACCGCAGCAGGGCCGCGATGGCCCGGCACGTCGAGGCGATGGTGGGCTTCCTGGACGGCGGCGCCGAGGTGTTCGACTACGGCAACTCGATCCGCGGCGAGGCGCAGCTCGGCGGGTACGACCGGGCATTCGCGTTCCCCGGCTTCGTCCCGGCGTACATCCGGCCGCTGTTCTGCGAGGGCAAGGGCCCGTTCCGGTGGGCCGCGCTGTCCGGTGACCCGGCCGACATCCACGCCACGGACGAGGCGATCCTCGACCTGTTCCCGGAGAACGAGTCGCTGGCCCGGTGGATCCGGATGGCCGGCGAGCGGGTCGCGTTCCAGGGCCTACCGGCCCGGATCTGCTGGCTCGGCTACGGCGAGCGGGCCCGTGCCGGCGCCCGGTTCAACGAAATGGTCGCCGACGGGCGGCTCTCCGCGCCGGTGGTGATCGGCCGCGACCACCTGGACTCCGGCAGCGTCGCCTCGCCGTACCGGGAGACCGAGTCCATGTTGGACGGTTCCGACGCGATCGCCGACTGGCCGCTGCTCAACGCCATGGTGAACACCGCGTCCGGGGCCACCTGGGTCAGCATCCACCACGGCGGTGGCGTCGGCATGGGCCGGTCGATCCACGCCGGGCAGGTCACCGTCGCCGACGGCACCCCGCTGGCCGCGGCGAAGCTCGACCGGGTACTCACCAACGATCCCGGCATGGGCGTGATCCGGCACGTCGACGCGGGCTACGAAGCGGCCGAGCAGGTCGCCGCCGAGCAGGGCGTACGGGTACCGATGCGCGAGGGCGACCAGCAGTGACCACATCGGACGGTTGCGGTCGGACGGAGGCGTTCCGCACGCTGTGGGAGACGCTGCGCCCGATCGGCCGCGCGGACGGTGGCGGGTACGCCCGGCACGGCTGGTCGGACGCGGACCTCGCCTGCCGTGAGTGGTTCACCACCGAGGCCCGCCGGCGCGACCTGGCCGTCGAGACCGACGGCAACGGCAACCTCTGGGCGTACTGGGGGGATCCGCGCGCGGGCAACGTGCTCGCCACCGGCAGCCACCTCGACTCGGTACCGCACGGCGGCGCGTACGACGGGCCGCTCGGGGTCGTCTCGGCGTTCCTGGCCGTGGACGAGCTGCGGGCCGCCGGGGTCACCCCGACCCGGCCGCTGGCCGTGGTCGCGTTCTGCGAGGAGGAGGGCAGCCGGTTCGGCGTCGCCTGCCTCGGCTCCCGGCTGATGACCGGGGCGCTGAGCGCCGAGCGGGCCGCCGAGCTGACCGACCCGCACGGGCGTCGGCTCGGCGACGTGGTCGACGCCGCCGGCGCCGACCCGCACCGGCTCGGCGCCGACCCGGACCG
>JBAUUM010000084.1:0-3616 GCA_049582705.1 Actinocatenispora sp. | reverse complement strand
GTGCCGGGGACCCGCGCCATCCGCGGATCGCCGTGCACCGCGAGCAGCAGCGGGATACCGGCGCGGGCCGACGGGTCCAGGTGGGCCTGCGTACCGGCCTCGTCGAGCGCCCGGACCAGTTCGTCGGTCAGCTCCGGTACGCCCGCGGCCGTGGCCGCCACCCGGACCCGACGGGTCGCGGTGTCGAACCTGGTCACCGGGGTGAACGCGGGCCGCCCGGCCAGTACCCCGGCCAGCAGCGGAGCGGTGCCGCGCCCGAACGCGCTGAGCACCGCCATGCCGGTCACCACCACCTGCCGGTCGGCGGGTACCGGTCCGGACCGCTGCGGCCCGCGCCCGGTCATGCCAGGGCCTCGGCGAGCACCGCGACGGCGCCCGACACCGTCGTCATCCGGGTCAGCTCGTCGTCCTCCAGGTCCAGCAGCACGCCGTACCGCTGTTCCGTCTCGCGGACCAGCCAGGCCAGCTCCAGCGAGTCGATGCTCTCGTGCACCGCCTCGGTGCCGCGGTCGCCGAAGGTGGCGAGCATGGCGACGACGTCGTCACGGGTCGGCGCGGGCCGACCGGTCACGCGTCCACTTCCACGGCGACCGGCCGGCGGGACTCGACCATGGCGACGAACTCGCCGAGGGTCATCGCCGCGACCGCCTCGGCCTCCTCCTCGGAGAACCGGGCGCCGAAGATGTCCTCGGCCCGCACGGTCAGCTCCGCGATCGCGAGGGACTCCATGTCGACGCCGGTGGTGCCCAGCGGGGTGTCGTCGTCGACATCGGTGATCTTGTAGTTCATCTGGCTCAGGGCGTCGAGGACGAACTGGCGGACGTCGGTACTCATGGTGTTGTCCTTTCGTGGCGGGACCGTGGCGGAGCCGGGAACGGCTGGCCGTGTTCTGCGAACGACCGCGTCGGGCGCCCGGAGGAGTCGCCGCGGGGCCGTGTCGGTGCTGCCCGAGGTACGGGCCGGGCCCGGACCTCGGTTGGTGCGCTGGCCCCGTGTCGTGCGCGGGCCCGGTGTCCTGCTGAAGTCTGATGTGGACGGTCGGCGCCACGGGCCGGCCGGGGTGGTCACGGCGTACCGTTCCGGGCGGCGGCCCGCAGTACCGTCGCGTCGCGGACCAGCTTCCCGGTCGCGGTGCGCGGCAACTGGTCGAGCACGTGCACCACGCGGGGCCGCTTGAACGCGGCGAGCCGCTCGGCCATCGCCCCGTCCAGCGCGTCGGCCGCCGACGGGTCGTCGAGCATCAGGTACGCCTCGATCGCCCCGTCGTACACGACGACCGCGCTGGCGACCCCGGGCAGGTCGGCGATGGTGTGTTCGACCTCGGTCAGGTCGACCTTGAGCCCACCGACCGACACCTGCGAGTCGAGTCGGCCGAGGACGGTGAGCAGGCCGGTGTCCGGGTCGAGACCGCCCGCGTCCCGGGTGTGCAGCCAGCCGTCGGTGAACCGGGTCGGGTCGACCAGCCCGAGGTACGGCGAGGCCGGCATGCCGAGGAGCAGTTCGCCGCCGTCGACCCGGACCTCGATGCCCGGCGCCGGCATCAGCGCGGGGCGGTGGTGCCCGTGCAGGTCGGTGGCGATGACCCCGATCTCGGTCATCCCGTACATCGTGCCCAGCGGCACGCCGTACCGGTCGGTGAAGGCCCGCCACACGTCGGCGCGCACCAGTTCGCCGCCGGTGGTCATCCGGCGCAGTTGCGGCAGCTCCACGGGCTCCCGGACGGCGCCGAGCAGTTCGGCGTGGAACGGCACTCCGAGCAGGGTGGTCGGTTCCGGGCTGGCCGCGACGGTCTTGAGGATCCCGCTGGCGGTCAACCGCGGCGGCACGCTGAGCCGTACCCCGGCGTACAGACCGTAGAGCAGGCCACCGACAAGGCCCAGCACGTGCACCATCGAGGCCAGCAGGACGATCCGCTCGCCGGGGGCGGGCACGCCGTCACCGATGCGGACGTAGCGCAGCACCTCCTCGGCGAGGTTGGCCGCGGTCCGGCCGATCATCTTGGACGGGCCGGTCGATCCGGAGCTGAGCTGGATGACGGCGTGCGGGGTGGCGGCGGGACGGCCGGGGTAGTGCGCGATCGCCGCGTCGACGTCGACGAAGGCCCGCATGGTGACGGCGGCCTGCTCGACGGGCCGGACCACCAGCTGCGGCGCGACGCGTTCCAACGCCCGCTCCGCCTCGTACGCGGTGAGCCGGTGGTCCAGCAGCGTCACCTGGGCGCCGCACCGCCAGGCGGCCAGCAGGTTCACGATGTACGCCAGGGACGGCGGCAGGTGCAGCGCGACCGTGCCGCCGGGCACGAGCCCGTGGTCGGTGAACGCGGCGGACCGCTCGTGCACGGCGGCGCGCAGGGTGGCGCGGTCGACCGGTCCGTCGAGGTCCAGGCAGACCTGATCGTCCGGTCCGCTCAGCAGATGCTCGTCGACCCACCGGAGGCCCGTCGCCAGTACCTCCGGCGTGGTGGAAAGCGTGTCTTCCATCGCGACTCCGCGCACAATTGATGAATACCGAAAGCGAATCTTCGGCGAGCGAGACATTAGCGTGGGGCCGGCAGGGGCAAAAGACTGGGGGAATCATGAACCGGCGGCCCGCAGGTGCCCGGAAGCATAGCAGCAGAAATGCCTGCGCTCCATGGCCGAAGCGTGGGTAATCGAATCTTCCCCGGCCGGCCGAATCGGGCCCCGAGCAAGCCAGTAGTAAAAGCACCAATGGGGGAACTGACTCCTTAAACCATAAAGCGAACCAATCGGACACCAGCGTTGCGAGGTCGCGTTGTACACGGTGCGAACCCGCCTGTCAACGGCAGAAATCCCGATATAGGACTGACCTCTCGGCCAGTCCGCGAATCGCCCCAAGAAAGGCCCGGCCACCAGGGCGATTGGGAGCCGACCAGCGGCCTTGACATCCATTTGGGGTCGACGCATGCTTAGCCCGCGCTGCGCATAATCGTTTCTTATCTTGGAAAGGAGTCAGACATGACTGAGGTCTCGAAGCGCGAAGTCTCCCAGCTGCCCGCCCTGCGCGAGGTGTCGAAGCGCGAGGTTTCGCAGCTGCCCTCCGTGCACGAGGTGTCCAAGCGCGAGGTTTCGCAGCTTCCCGCCTGAGGCGCACCCGTCACAGGGAGCACCGAAATACCGGTCGGCCCTCGTTCGGGGGCCGACCGGCACGAGACCCACCGCAGAGGACCACCACTCCGCGGAACCCCGTCCGCGCGGAGCCACTCCCGCGGGACCAGCCTCCTGGGATCCGTCATGAGCCTTCCCATCCCGCAGCGTCCCCTGCTCCTGGTCCTCAGTACCGGCAAGCGTGAGCTCAGGGAATACCTGCTGCAGTCCATCGCCACCCGCTACCGGGTGCACATCGTCTCCGGGCTCGATCCGCGCTGGGAGGACCCGTACGTCACGGGCTGGACCCGGCTGGACGACACCCAGGACCTCACCGCGCTGCTCGCCACCGCCCGCGACATCCACCGCGCCACCCCGATCTCCGGCGTGCTGTGCTGGGACGAGACGCGGATCGGGCAGGCCGCCGGCATCGCCGCGGACCTCGGCCTGCCGGGCGGTGACCCGGCCGCGATCGGGCGGTGCCGCGACAAGGCGCAGACCCGGGCCGCGCT